>JANQEH010000035.1 GCA_028278455.1 bacterium | reverse complement strand
CTAATATACTGCCCTTGCCCGTTCTTTTTTCTATAAGGAATGGATCACCAGTATCATATTTTCCGATCACTGCAGCAGAGGTATCCGGTACAATCCTGCAATATTGTCTGAACTTCGGTTTGAAAAGATCGGCTGCTCCATAATCCGTGAAGATCGAAAAAACAGGGTGCTTCAAGTCAACTTCACCTATTATCGCCTCGGATCTCTGCATCCTTCTGACCACAACCTTTTCTTCAATCGTCCCGACACCCAGGTTTTGCAGATTTTCCGAAAATCTGCCAGTGTTAACTCCCTCGCCAAATGATATTAGCACTGTTCCGCCGTTATTGGCGTATTCGCTAATAAGGTTAACCTGTTGTGTGGATAACACCTGGAAATTATTTATGAACACCAGTCTGTGTTCTGCCATCCTCCTCGCCGAATACTGAAATCTATCTGTTGAATTATATCCAAACTGTGAATATTCACCAAAATCAAAAGCACTCCGCAGGAAAAAATCCACTCCGGATGTCCCGTTGATACTAGCAATCGAATACCGGTCTTCAACCTCAAAATTGAAAAAGTATCTGTTATCAAGAGCCAGGTCGTCATCACTTATCATCACCTCACCCTGATATTGCCCTGAGCGCAGGCCTGACTGCTGAAAGAATACCTGCTTACCCTGGGTTTCAAGCGCTGTTTTACTCTCTACTTCGCTGCCGTTCAGGATTAATCTCACTTGCCTGTCCCCCGGTTCACTCCCGTAACTCCCGACTCTCACGGCAAGCTCTGTAGATACTATATTTCTGTTCCGGTTCAGCTTTAGATTAAAGGCATCTACAAAATCATTTTCCCTGAATTCAGCCTCGATCATAACAGGAATAAAAGATATATTTCTTTCGACTTTCCAGTTTTCGAATTGACTGTTCCACCCGATCTCCTGGAGATCTGAGATCAGGATAATCTGTTTTTCTGGATTCTGAGCATCTTTAAGGATTTCCTCTGCAAGCTTTACAGGTTTAAATATATCCGTAGGCCGGTTACTGACTGTCAGGGAATTATCAAGGTATGTCCTGTGTACTGCAAGATCTGAGGAAAGATCTGTCACCTGCCTTGCTGCGTCATTGAATACCACTATTGCGAACTCATCCTCACTCCCTGCATCATTTAATAGGCTTTCCGCTTCATCTTTTGCTCTTTCGAAGAAATCCTGGTACTGCATACTGAACGAATTATCGATTAGTATAACTACCGATCTGTCACGTTCACCGGATGCAAACGGAATACTCTCTTCCGGAATAAAGGGCCTGGCAAAAACTAACGCAAGAAGAAGAAGCATCAATGTACGCATCGCAAGCAGTATCAGGTCTCTGAGTCGCCTTCTCTTGATAAGCTCTTTTGGTGCAGCCTTAAGAAAAAGCAGCGAACTGAACGGTACTGTCTTTGTACGCATCTTCTTTATCAAATGGTATATAACAGGCAACGCCGCTGCGCCCAGAGCATAAAGGAATATAGGATTAATGAATGACATCTATTAAAGTATCCGGTTATTTCAATTTTTTGCTTCTTGATGACAAATAGTTAAACAGTGCGAAATCCAGGGCTTTATCGGTTGATAGTGCGTAATAATCTATTCCGAGAATCCCGCATTCTTTCTTAACTATATTCCTGAATTTCTCAAGGTTCTTCGTATAGACTTCCTTCGCTGATTCCGGTGATATAAGCACTTTCTCACCTGTTTCCATGTCCTCGAGCTCCATTATATCATTGAATTGGAAGTTCAGCTCATATGGATCGAGAATATGAAATACGATAACCTCATGGCCGTCAAAACGGAAATGCTTTAATCCGTCTATCAAACCTTCTGGTTCCTCAAGCAGATCAGAGATTATAATAATGAATCCTCTTCTTTTTATCGCTTCAGCAAGTTCATGAAACGGTTTACCGAATGCCGTATGTTTCCCGAGATTCGAATTCTCGAGGGTAGTCAGAAGCGAGTACAAATGCCCGGTTGTGCTCTTAGGCGAAATTCTTTGTACTATCTTATCATCGAACAAACTCAGTCCGACGCTATCTCTCTGGCGGATTATGAAATAAGCCAGTGATGCTGCGAGAAACGAGCCATATTCATACTTGTTTATCTTCGATGAAGTATATCCCATCGAGTTGCTCATATCCAGCAGTATATTGCAGCTCGTGTTAGTCTCGTCCTCGTACTCCTTGACATAAAGCCTGTCGCTTCTTGCGTAAAGTTTCCAGTCTATTCTCGCCATATCATCACCCGGAATATAAGGCCTGTACTCCATGAACTCGACGCTGAATCCTCTGTAAGGGCTTTTATGAAGACCCGATACGAATCCTTCAACAACTGTTCTTGCAAGAAGCTCAAGATTGGATATCCGTGAAAGGATCTCGGGATCAAGAAATCTGGTCCCTTTAGTTTTACCAATATTCTCTTTCATATAACTTACTGCTCAAACACCCACAAATCGCTCCTGTGATCAGACAGTCACTTTTGTTGGTGCAAATAGAATTACTTGTTTTTTAAAGCAATCCCGATTTTTCCTCCGTGATCGAATCTATTAGCATTTTTATTATCTTGTCAGAATTAACTTTCTCCGATTCTGCATAAAAATTAGTAAGGATCCTGTGCCGCAGTACCGGGTATGCAAGTGTTTTTATATCTTCTATAGATACATTATACCTTCCCCTGAATACCGCCCTGACCTTGCCACCGAGAAGAAGGAACTGTACTGCCCTCAGCCCTGCTCCCCATCCCACCCATTTCTTGACGAATTCAGGCGAATTTTCTTCTTCAGGACGGGAATTCCTTACCAGGTTTACAGCATAGTTGGCTACATTATCCGGAACATAGACTTTCTTTACAACCTTTTGGAATTCAAGTATGTCCTTACCATTAAGGATTTTTGTCAGTGGTTCTTCTTCTTTCGATGTAGTCGAAAGTGCAACCTTCAGCTCATCTTCTGCAGAAAGATAATCGATTACAATATTGAACATGAATCTGTCAAGCTGTGCCTCCGGCAGGGGATATGTTCCCTCAAGTTCGATCGGATTCTGAGTCGCCATAACAAAGAACGGTTTCTTCAGCTCGTAGTCTTCTCTTCCGGCAGTTACTGTGTATTCCTGCATTGCTTCCAGAAGGGCTGCCTGGGTTTTTGGTGGTGTCCGGTTTATCTCATCAGCAAGGATAATATTTGCAAAGATCGGCCCTTTTACAAATTTGATCTTTCTTTTGCCTGAAGTCCTGTCCTCTTCAAGTATGTTTATACCGGTAATATCTGCAGGCATCAGGTCCGGAGTAAACTGTATCCTTTTATATGAGAGATCGAGGATCTCACCAAGAGATTTTATAAGCAGAGTTTTTGCCAGTCCCGGCACACCCGTTATCAGGCAGTGTCCGCCTGCAAACAGGGATATCAGCACTTGTTCAACTACCTCATCCTGCCCAACAATTCTCCTTCTGAGTTCATTGAGGATCCCGTCTTTACCCGATTTCAGCTTGCTTATTGTTTCTTCACCGAGTTCCTGCTGCCGCGTTTCGGTATCTTTCTTTTCAACGGTTGTTACTTCACTTTCAGACACTGTATTTTCTCCTGTTGTCATTATTAACAGTTATCTTTTCCAATTTAATGAGTCAATGCATAAATAATAATGTTAATTCCCATCTGGAATGCTATAGTAGAACCACTGGTCGTTTGACTGTTCCAGCTCCGGTTAGGCCATTCCCATCCGTCACCAATATCCTGGTTGTAGCAGGCAATGAACATCAATCTGCCTTTTTCATCGTACATTCCGTAATAAGTATCATCATCCGGGCCAGGCTGCCATCCCCTGGTCCCTGATACAAGTGACGGGGCTGCAACTGGATCCACATCGTAATATACAGACCAAACCGGATGATCCGGACCAAGTTCCTCCATCTGCTTCTCCGGGAATATTCTTTTGATATTGTATTCAAAATTACTCCACTCCCTGCCTCCCCTGAAATCATCAAAAAGCATGAATCCTCCCCTGAGCAGATATTCCCTCACGTTCTTCAGTTCTTCTTCATCCATGGACCAGTAACCTGGTTCGCAAAGATAAAGAAATGGATATTCGAATATCCGTTTATCCCTCAACGACAGGATCAGATAATTACCATCAATCCTTATCTCGGTGGTCCTGCGTAATGCCTGGTACAGATTCTCTTCTGCTGTAGGGTAATCATGCCTCCACGGCGGTTCATAGTATCTTCCCATTCCTCTCATATTACCCATGCTGTATTGGATACGGATGAATCTAAAACCGTGATCATCCCTCGGCGGAGCTGGTACTGCCGGTGGTACGCAGATTAGAAGTATTAATGTAAAAATCAGTATCTTCTTTGTCATATCGATTATTTGTCTAAAAAATTAATACTAAACATGTAATCTTATTTACGCTTTTAATTGATAATTGTTCAATAATTATTTGGGTGCACTCAACCAAATCCCATTCATTTTATGATCATTAATCCTGTCACATAGATTATTCATCACTGTTTCATAAACAGATTTACTACGGCATAAAAAAAACGGTAAGTTTTTATATTTTATCTACCCTGTGAAGATGCGATCTTTAAAAGTAGTTTTTGTGCTTCTCTAAAACCCGGCGCGAGTTCCAGAGATTTCAACACCTCCTTTTTTGCATCGGTGTACTGCTTATTATTAAACAATGTAAGAGCAAGTTCGTAATATGCACGTGCTTTATCAAGGGGATCAAGAGCTATTATTATCTTTCTTTCAGCCACAGCATTATTGTATTGCTGCCTGTTTTCGTATAATTCAGCCAGCATTCTATGTGCGGTTGCTTCAAACGGATCTACCTCGAAAGACTTCTTCAGGTATTTTTCAGCGCCTTCAGCATCATTCTTTTCTATCAGTATCTGAGCAAGCTCCCTGGATTCTTCAGCGCCATACTCTGTTATCTGCAGGTATGTCTTCAGAATCGTTTCAAGTTCATCTTTTGCTCCCATCTTCCTGTATACTTCTGCAAGTCCCGCATAAGGATTACCTCTCTGGATAAATAAAGGATACATATCTATAGCATCCCGGAATTTATCCTCTGCCCCACTCAAGTCGCCGGATTCAAGATCCAGCCATCCATCTTTCAGGATCTTAATAAATTTATTTTCCTGTCTCCCGATCAGCTTATCGAAGTATGATTCATATTCCATATCATACCCGAGAAGGTCCGGCAGGTCCTCAATTACTTCTTCGATCTTATCCATCTCTAAATCAAGGTATGCAAAAAACTCTTCATCTATCTGCTTTGGTGTTTTATTCAAGACGTTCATAAAACTTGTATTGACATCATGATTCTGTCTGAATTCAAGCAAAATATCAGTAACTGCTTTCCACCCGTAATTAACATCGAGGTATTCTATCAGTTTCGATGCCTGGTAATAGCTAAGACCGATCTGAGCTATGAATTTCGGTCTTGTGAAACCTTCATTGAATCTATCTATCGGAAGCAGGATACCCCTGTCATGTGCATAAAAGAGTTCAAGGTCCATATCTCTTGCCCATCTCGGCCTAGCCTTCTTTTCTTCATAGACAGATAATCCCTCAGTATACCATCTGGGAACCCTGTGAGCAGACATTCCAAGAGCCATTACATGCCCCATCTCATGCCAGAGAGTTCTCGCCCAGTTGTAACTGTTTCCCTCGTGGGCTGCAGGGGTAGTAAAAGCTATTACATCACCGAAACAGACTCCAAGCAGAGGCGCTCCCGGGAGGCCTGTTGTTCTTACCGCGAAATCATCTTTGTCGTTATATGCCTCCAGCCTGATCTTCCCTAACGGCCTGTAATCATACTTTGCAGAGAGTGAATCGAGGCTCTCCTCGGCAAATTTCAAGATATTGCCGGCAAGCACTTCGCTCTCTGATTTGTGGATTAATAAGGTGAAATTTTCACTCCTGTATGTTTCGAAATCCCTGTAACTGTCGAGCAGATTCAGCGTATTGGCTGCATATAGATTAAAAGTATCCCTCTCATATCCAAGATTTATATAATTATACGCTTCCCGGACTCTACCAATTCTCAATAGGTTGTTACCGAGAAGAGATAATGCCCTCGAATCCGTCCTGTCCCTCGATACAGCCTCGAATCCCATTTCCACCGCATCCTCATACATGAACCTTTTCTCGAGGTCTTCACCGATTGTTACGTAAAACTCGCTGCAGTAATTATTTATTCTTGAAGCCTGCCTTTCCATCTGAGCGAATTTGTCATCCTCATCCGTTAGATGAAAGACTGAAGCTTTGTGTGCAAGGGAGATCATATGAGAAGGATTGAGTATCAAAGCATTTTCGACTTCTCTCAATGCTTCATCATACTTCCCGTCTATAATATATAACTCTGCAAGCACAGACATTGCATCGACATCGTTAGGATTCTCACTAAGCGCCTGCCTTGCCAGTTCCTCCATTCTTGTAAAACTTCTTGAAGATCGTGCAAGTCCTACCCAAAAATCCGATCTGTGAGGATTGATTTCAATAGCTTCTTCATAAGCCCTGTCTGCTTCTGCATTGTTGAATTTCTGTCTGAATAACTCTGCCCAGTGATACAGAACATCAGGATCCTGGTTGTCCAGTTTGTTAGCTGTGTTAAAAATACCACTGGCCTGCTGAAACTCTCCTACTTTTGCTGCGGCTATACCTGCGAATGACAGCAGTTTTGATGTTGTAAACTTGTTATTTTGATACTCATTGTATATCCATGAATAAATCCCGTATGCCTGGATTCTTCTACCGCTCTTTTCATATAAACGTGCGAGATCGATCTGGTTCTCCCAGTACTCGTTCAGAAGTACCCTGGTTTGCTTGTAATATCTTTCAGCTTCCCGGTAGTCCCCCTGCAATTCATAAAATTTACCCTTCATATTCAGGAGATATGGATCATTCTCTGCATCCTCAGTGAATTTGTCCACTTCCCTGAGCCCTTCCGCATAATCCCCTACATAAATATATGTCTTGAAAAATCCCATTGCATCTTCACGAACTTGACCTGCCTGGGAAGACTCTGCAAACGGTCTGTACAAGTCCCTTGCTTCCCTGTACTTTCCCTTTCTGAGAGCCTCGTTTGCTTTGCGTATCCCGTCATCATTATCCTGTCCGAATAAACTTCCGGGTAAATAAAGATGAAAAAGTATTGAAAGGATCAGAGTTGATGTTATTTTTTTTGACATGTATTTCAGTTTTTATAGGTAATTTATGCAACAATCAGGTATAACTAATAGTACAGTAAAAACCTGTTTTTAGTTCCATAATTAAGCAAAGTTAGTGTATATCCAACCGGGAATATGCTGTATTATAATTCTGTAATATAAAATATCAATTAAACGGGAGAAAATTCAATTTAAACAGGAACTCAATTGAATGGGGTGTTGACAAACTATTGCGGCTGCTAAAAAGAGGGCAGTACTCCTGCTTTTATAAAATATAGATGTCCTTCCGGAATATTATTTCACTACCCTGAATTGCCCTTTGCGTTCGACTTTATCCTTCGATATAAGATCCTTGACCTCAATACTGAATTCATAGCTTCCCGGTTGGAGATCATCAATATTGAATGAAATCTTATCCTTTACAGTCCTGCTGTTCGCATTGAATCTGTTATCCTGAGACATAACTGTCTTCTTACCGAAACCAGGCTTTAGCTTATCAAGCAGGCTTTTGTTTTCCCGCTCTATCTCGGTAACTTTGAATTTCACCTCATACCGGGCCTGGTTGTTCTTATCTAGAAATAAATGATAAAGTTCAAAGTATATCACCAGCGCATCGGAGGCAGATATCTGCCTGACAGGCAAAACAGGGAAAGGCAGGTCCTTCACGGAACCCGATTCCGGAAGTTCTATTCCATACACCAGGTCGCTTACCTCGAGTTTTTCCTCATCAGGATTTAGGGGAAGAATATCTTCGAAAAGTTCTTTACCTATGCTTGGATAATTTACTCGTGGGGCCTCTCCTGAAGACAGGGTGTCCGCCTGGATAGGAGGAGGAACCATGGAACCGATTGTGTATTTGTAACCGGGATCCGAATGATCGAGCGTGAATACTGAAGCGTTATCACTCGGATCTTCCGGGGCATCCGTAAATCTGGTAACCTCATTAAGGTCTTTATCCCGAATGATTAATGTATGGGTAAGCTGCATCCCTTCCCTCATGTATTGTGGATAAGATATCGCGAGTATGGTCAGCTTCGGAGTATTTGTTTCGTCCAGCAGCCTGACAATCGTATTGTTCATCTTGACTTCATTGATCATGAATTCATAATCGGACTTGTCCTTAGGGATAGACTTTTTTACAGGGCTGGCGGCATCTTCTGCCTTGTACCTATCTCTCATTCCCCTTAGAACACGGGGATTCTGCAGGGCCGGTGAGCCGAGAACATTGGCGATCTCATTATACCTTGATTCATACCTGTAATCAACTAATCTCAAGTCATCATACATCATTAATTGAATCAGGGTTCCGGGATGGAGTCCCCTGCCATAATCCATGACAAACCTGTTATTAAATGCCTTGCTGGGTATGAATTCTTCAACACCGTCATAAAGATGGAACGGCATACCGGCAGCTTTACCAAATATATATAGCACCGGCTGGTAAAGGTCAAGATTATTGTAAATCCATATCTCTACATCGGGAAAGGTATTGAAGAGAGAGTTAATATCCCTTCTTTTATCTGCCGCAGGAAGCCAGAAAGCAAGCTCAGACTCATTATTACCAAGCATCATTGTCTTTTTAACGTCAGGTTCTCCGTACTTAACATAAATAAGTCCCCTGTCGTCAGTATTATATACAGAATTTCTCATCCTGATATATTCTTCACGCGAATAAGCTATTCTTTTGAAATGCTCGAGAAGCCTCTCGTTCGCCGGGGTTGTCGGTGTCGGATCTTTTCTCAACCAGAAATCCTTGATCAGGTATGGAATAGCAGAGACATCCTTTTTTATGGCATTTTTCCATATTTCCTGTTCACTTTCCCTAATAAGAGGCAGGATCCTGTTTGCCTCTTCAATCAAAGAGTCTTTGAACCTGTCGATTTCCTTTGTAGAAAAACCCCACATATACATTTCACAGGCCTGAACATAAAAATGGTTCAGTTCCTTCCTTGTAATCAATTCGATAAATCCCATCCCTATCCGGGGATCAGCCTTCTCTTCTGCCATCAGCATGGTCTTACCGGACATCCACTTATTAATTGCTTTTACCCAGTCTCCAACCCTGAGCAGTTCTCTTCCCTCATCATAATAACTGTAAATGTCCTGCGCAGAGACAAATGAGACCGAAAAAAAGGATAGTATAAGTAAACTCACCAACGAAATAGTAATTTTTCTGATCATAGACAGCTCAATTTCTAAAACTTATATTATATACACATGATATTGAAGAATATTCCATCACGCATTATTAAAAGTAAAGAATTGAATCCATTTAGTCAAACAGTATTCACAATACATATATTAAATAAGAAGTAAAAATGTTCCTGAAGTCCCTAAACTATTCAAGTTTAATACCGGGTATTATAATATTTTTGGTGCAAATATACACTGGAGTCTTAAAAGAATTGAATAAGGAGGATATTTATAGTATATTTATGTTTTGTATCGTAGTTGCGGATAATCAGGCAAAGAGGTCGATCAGCCTGTCTTGAGGGCTTCTTGATTTCTGATACTTGATTGTAAATTTGTTAGAATTAAACCTGATCTTCCGAGGAGAAAGATCGGCATCAATACCGGTATATTCAATGTTTCCGGATTTGCTCCTGACCCTGATATCCATATCGGCAATTACATCACTGCCGAAATTCCTTACGAATACAAGACTGCGTAAGGTGTTTATTCCTGTTGATCCGATCGCAGGCATAATTATAGCATATTTAGTTATTTAAATGAAAATAATATATTTTATAAGGTTTGTCAAGAAAAATCCTGCAACAGCAGTATTATAAAATAAGACCAGGCCATGAAACCAGAAAAGAGAAAACAAACGAGTATTGAGCATATTAAGACTTTCAGACTTAAAAAGAGTTTTCTGTTCGAATCAGGAACCGGGGAACATATCAATGAAGTTCTGAATCGGCTTATAGCTGTCGATTCTAACGAAATCAAGCATTCTTACCTGGTATTTTACAACAGGCTGAAATATTTCTCAAAGAATGTTTTCGAAGAGGCTTTATACCTGTCAAATACCCTGGGAAGATTTAAAGCTATGAGAACAAACTATTTTATTATACCATCCAGTCTTGCCGAGGTTATCTTTACTGCTACCCACGAACAGAGAGAACAGGTGATTAATAAATCCAAACAGAAGTATAAATTCAAGGAAAAAGATATTCTTGAAACATCAAGAGTAATAATTAAAGAACTTGAATCAGGAGATAAATCCAAGAACCAGCTTTCTAAGAGAATGTCAAAAGATTCTTTAAAGAAAATCGAGGCGAAGCTCGGACAAAAAATAATAAAAAGCAGCAGGTTCGAACAGACAATGAATATTCTGCTTGAAAGATGGCAGATAATTCCCGGAAAAGAAAAATGGGATACTATTGGCAAGAAGTTTTGCCTTTACGATGAACTGCATAAAAAGGAAAGCTTTTCGATGGAAACCGAAGCTGCCGAGAACAGCCTGATCTTGAGCTACATTGCCGGCTACGGGCCTGTTCTAATTGAAGATATAGCATGGTGGTGTGGAGTACCCTTAAATCATGTTGAATCTACAATAAAGAAAAACACCGGAAGTATTACTGATATTACAGTAGCTGACTGTGAAGAGCCGTATTATATTTTAAGGGATGAGCTTAAATACTTCCAAAGTACGGAAAAACTGTATCATGACTCTCTGCATCTGCTGGGAAAAAACGATCCAATACTTGTAGGCTACCGGAATCATGATTTTATTACACATGACAATCTTCATGATGAGATATTTAACATTTTCAACGAATCAGAACCGGTTATACTTATCAATGGTGAAATCGCCGGTAAATGGTCCTTTGAAGAAAAGAAGAATTCAATTGAGATTAATATTATTTTATTCAAAAAGATAAAGGAAAAAACAGAAGACAGATTATGCCGGGAGATAGATAAATTGAGCGATTTTATTGGAGATGAATCAAAAGAAACGGTAGTCAGCATTACATACAGGTAAAGGTAATCAGCAGTATTATGATAGATATAAGAACTGTCTGTCCGGAATGTGGAAAGAGATTTAAGATCCCTTCAGGATTTACAAAGAAAAAAGGTCGTTGTCCTGCATGTAAAAAACTGATCGAAATTAATTCCCTGAAGAAATGGAAGGTTAATTCTACCCGACAAGAAGTCCATCCACTATTATATATTACAAAAAAGTTCACTCCAGCTTTATTAAGGTATGCCGGTGATCTTCAGAAAGTATATAAACTGATCCGCAGCCAGTTGATTCATAAGAAAGATTATGAAAAACAGAAAAAACTGCTGAGGGAAGAAGCTTTTTTACCTATTGTCGACGAATTGAATAAACTCCCGGCTTTTGATCTGAACCGCAATATAATAATTGAGTTATGGAAGAATATTTTAAACATTCTCCCGGTAACCTACCCTGACAAAGATCCATCTATCAAGTTCAATCTCTACCCGAGATACGAGTATGCTGCCCTGGCCTGCTGTTCAAGTGTATTATCCGGATTGGATGACAAAACTTTAACAAAGAAAATACTGAAACGTGCTTTTCATGGTGAAAAAAACTCAAAACCAATGAAAAACCTTATAAAAAAAGTATTGGAGAGTGATTACAGGGAGGAATTCATATCCAGATCAATACTTTTGCTGGAAGAGATCAGGAATATTCCGGAAGCTGAAAGTATCGATCTGAACCAGTTAAAAGAGGATTTCAATTTCGGATTCAGCTGGATATCTTTTCATATACCTGATCATTAATAATAAATTGCGAAAACACTTGACAATCTTTTCAAAATACTATATCTTTAGAATCTTAGTTACCTGGTATTTCTACGATAATTTCATCCAAAACGACATATAAACGGAGGACTGTGAATGGCGATTAAAGAAAAGATTGAAGGAGATATAACACTTCTTACGATCAGTGGCAAACTTATGGGTGGTAATGAGACTAAAGAGATTACTGAAAAAGTTAAAAGCCTTCTGGACGACGGAATGAAAAAGATCGTGATGGACCTGGGTAAAGTTAAATGGATGAACAGTACCGGATTGGGAGCGCTGATCGAATCAAGAAGACTGATTACTGAAAAAGATGGTGTACTTAAACTTGCGGCCGTTGCTGAAAAAATCAAAAGTCTATTAATAATAACACAGATCCTGAACCTTTTTGAGACATACGAAACTGCTGACAGAGCTGTAGGAAGCTTTAAATAGCTAATCGTTTAGATCAAGTACCAGAAAGTTTTTCCGAGAAAAATACAATTTTATCAAAATTAAAACCGGCATAAAGCCGGTTTTTTCGTTTATTCCCTTTCGAATATACCACAATCCTATATATACAAACCTTATAATTGTAACGGCTTAAGACAATGCTGCGAGATTTCTTTAATACTATAGAAGTTATTGATCAAGCTGGATAAAAAGAAAAGAGGGTTAACCTAGATGCGTCCATCTAAGCCAACCCTCTGGAGGGGATTATTGGGTCACTTTTAAGTATAATAAAATTCTTAAATAAAGTCAATCAAATTTTACAAAAAATATTAATATTATTGATTTGCAGTTCAAATTTGAGTGAATTTATTTTGACTTTCTGTTAAATCGTGCATTGTCATATAGAACTTCAGCCGGTCAATTCCTTGATCTTCTCTACGACCTCCTCAATAATCCAGTCCGGTGTACTCGCACCTGCAGTAACCCCTATATTGTCAGCATTATCAAACCATCCCCTTTCAAGATCCTGGGCTGATTCGACCTGGTATGATCGCGAATTAAGCTCAGTTGAGATCTCAGCAAGTCGCTTTGTATTTGCACTTGTGAAAGAACCAACTATAATCATTACATCATTTTCGTGGGGCATCTTCCTGATCTCAGCCTGATATAGTTTTGTCGGCTTGCAGATCGTATCTACAAATTTTAATTCCTGGCAATATGGTACAAGCTCAGAAATTATCTTTCTTGCATTGTCGATATTCTGTGTAGATTGTACAACTACACCCAGTTTCCTGCTCATTTTCGGCAGTTTATCTTTAACATCTTCAGGCTTCGCAATTACGATCGCATCCTTGACCTGGCCCGAGATGCCCACAACTTCATCATGGCCATAATCACCAATCACAACTATTCTGTACTTCTCCTCTTCCATTTTCTTTACGATCTCATGAATTTCGATCACGAGCGGGCAGGTTGCGTCCACGACATTGTAATTCATCTTCTTTGCCTCTTCATATACCCCCGGGACAGCTCCGTGAGCCCTCAACAAAAGAGTTCCCGGATCCTCAGTTGACAATTCGTTCATTACCTTCACACCTGCATCATCGATCTTCTTTACAACATGTTCGTTGTGAACAATATCGCCAAGCATTATTACATTATCACTTTTTCTGGATTCCTCAAGTGCCATATCCACAGCACGCTTTACTCCAAAGCAGAAACCCGAATACTTTGCTACATTTATCTTCGACATATTTAGTTTCTTTCAATGTTTGTCTATAAAGATCTTCACCGGTTTCAAGATAGAGAGTATATATAAAAATCCATGCAAAATCAATACATAATGAACACACCTAATCAGGTTTTTCGTCCAATTAATATTCACATTCCTATTTTTAATAACAAAAAATACCATAAAACTATTCCTTGTAAAAAAAATAATGTTGATTTTGAAACAAAGATAGTTTATATTTCGTATAATTCGAAAAACGAAATATTTAATATACGAATGATCATGCAAGATACAAGAAAAAAAGCATACGCGCTATATCGAACTTTCAATGTTCTTACGGAAGCGCTATTCAGGCAAACCCAGAGTTTCTTCAGTTCAGAGATGGCTAAATACAATGCAACAGAAATAAACGTATGGAAGATTCTCGGCATCATGGGACAGCGAAAGATGAGAGATATTTCTGACATGCTGAACATACCTAATAGTACGACTACAACCATTGTGGACAGGATGGTCAAGAATGATATAGTACGGAGATACAGATCTGAAGATGACAGGAGAGTTG
Source organism: bacterium (assembly GCA_028278455.1). Lineage (GTDB taxonomy): Bacteria > SM23-31 > SM23-31 > SM23-31 > SM23-31 > JANQEH01. The sequence goes on along the minus strand of JANQEH010000035.1, from coordinate 858 downwards.
TTTTTATCTCCCTTACTGCAAAGGGTGAAAAGCTATGGAAAAGCGCATTGGATCAGTTTATCTCAATCTATGAATATATGCTGAGTCTTCTTGATGAAAAGGATCAGGATGAAATTGTCAGGCTTTTTAATAAAATGACTGAAAAGTATCTTAAAGATAAAGAAGGTCAAAAAGATATTGTTACTTAAAATATGGACGATTCATGAAATGAAAAATAAAATCATAATATTTCTATCAGTGTTTCTGATCTCATCTTCAATACAGACTGAATCAACCATTGCTCAGCTAACTTTCCGGGGATACCTTGAGAACAGGTTCTTTACGACAGTATTGAATAACGATTTTGCTCCCGATCATCTTGAAAAGAGTTTAAGACCCGGTAACTATACCAGGGCAAGAATAATATCTGAAAAGGATGTCTCAGAAAAAAGTTCCATTACATTAGCTGTTGATTACTTTACATACCAGGGATATCTGCTCCAGTTTCTGAGAGATCCGGGATCGGAATCCGGTTCCTCACCTGTCTTTACTGACGAAAGGATATCGATTGACAGAGCATATATGCGGTTGTATTTCAAGCGGGCCGATGTAACAATAGGAAAACAGCTTATATTCTGGGGAAGATCATTTCTTTGGAGTCCATTCGACGTCTTCAACAGGATTAATTTCCTCGAGCCCCGTGAAGAGAAGTCAGGTATAAGCGCGGTAAAAGTTACTATCCCCACAGGAAACCTTAGCAGTATTGAGACTGTTTATGAAGCCGGAGAAAAGATCAAAGACTCACGGGCAGGTATAAGGATGCTGTTCAACTGGCAAAGAACTGATTTTGCGGGTACGATTCTTCATAATGCTGCAGAG
>JANQEH010000015.1 GCA_028278455.1 bacterium | reverse complement strand
TTTTCCCGTTCCATGTACCGCCTTTTAAAAAAAGCCAACCGAATTTCGCCAGGTCTCGAGAGCGTAAACCTATTCCGCCGTCAGTGCCGCCTGTACATGAAAAACCCTTAGAATCCCGGTCCCATTGATATGCATAAATATCCATCGGATGCAGCAGATATTTCTCAGCAAATTCGTTAGCATGGAGGCCGGTTGTACTCTTTAAAACGGCAGAGAGCAGGTGGATCCCGCCAGTGTTATAGCTGAAGTATTCTCCGGGAGGCCTGATCAGGGATCTTGATAAAACATATTCGAACCAATCCGGTGAATCCACCATTTGAAATTCTGAATTCAGGTGATTATTATAGGAGACATTCTCTGTCCATTCCAAACCGGATGACATACTCATAATATGTTTTAAAAGAACATCTTTCAACCTGCTGTCTTTGATCATTCCGGTATATTCCGGAAGCAGGGAAACAATGCTTTCATTCTCATCTTTAATGAATCCTTCATCAATCGCTATTCCTAAAAGCGTAGATGTAAATGCTTTAGTTATAGATGCCATCCAGTGAAGGGTGTTTCTTTGACAGTATTTCGAATAGTATTCATGAACCAGCTTACCATCCTTGATGATCAAATAACTCAGCAGATCGTCGAACATATCATCGTTGATCAGATCAGAGGTAATCCTGGTTATATCTTCAGTACTAATCCCAACAGAACCAAGGCTTACTGTTTTCCAACCGTCCTTAATTTGAATTGGAGTCTTATATGAGTATTCTGCTGCCTGGGCAAAACATATTATAGAATGTATTGTCAGAATTGCCAATACAGGGAGGATTATGGTAAGCCTTTTCGCGAATATTTTGTTTGATATTATCATAATTATATTCATTAATATTTGTTATAATAATCTGTTTTAGTGTAAAAATTTTCGCATTTAGTAATAAAATAATTACGGGATCATTATCTCATTAATATTCCCGCATTTAAACTGAATAGCTCAGGAAACATTTATTTCATCAAGCGCCCATACAGCCATTGCCCTTACCCCGGGATCTTTATCACTGAGTGTATTTATCAATGGTTCAACTGCTGCGGGATCACCGATTTTACCTAAAGCCTGCGCGGCGCAGGTTCTTATTTGTGGGGAAACATCCGTTAGGGTAGTTATCAGGTTCTCTATACATTGCTCAGCTTTTAACTCACCCAGGTAATAAATCGCTTTAGACCTGATCTTTCTATTTTCATCAGAAACAAGGTCTATTAATTTCGGGACTGCCAGAACCGGGTTACATTTAACAGCTGATTCAATCGCAATTTCTTTCAAGCTGCTGTTTTCACTATCGAGTACATTAGTGATTACTTTAAATGCTGAGTAATCCTTTATTTCTCCCAGCGCCCAGAGTGCAGCCTGCTGGACATTTGGGATATCATTTTTCAAAATCAGGATAAGGATATCGATCGTACCTGGATTTTCATGCTCTCCAATGGCCTTGACAATCATTTCCCTTACAAAGGCATTTTCTGAGGCAAGAGTTTTTATTAAAGGTTTTATAGCTCTTTTATCTTTGATTTCTCCCAGCGCCCATGCCGCCATTACTATTACTTCAGGATCATTATCGTTCAACGCCTCGATGAGCGCCGGAACAGCTCCGGGATCCTCCCTTTCACCGAGAGACCATGCTGCAGTTTTTTTGACTCCGGAGTGATCCGTTTTTAGGGCTGCCAGCAACTCCTCCAATTCCCGGTCATACTCCACAGCAGGTCTATCTTCCGTGATCCTTGTCCCAGCAAATAATAGGCTGAAGGTTAAAAAAACAAATATGCAGATTACAGTTGTCTTTTGTGAAATCTTGTTTCGTGGTATTTTATTCTGGAGAATATGGGATATTCTGCCTTTGAGCTGAGACTTTTCAGCCATTGTGACCGCATATTTAGTCAGACTGTTAGAACGGGGGATAAGCCTGGCTATCTCTATCAATTGACTAGCATATTCACTGCTCTCAACTCCTGTATTGATTACCAGATCATCGCAGGCTTTCTCTCTTTCTTTTCTTTGTTTTTTTGCGGCATACCAGGTTAGAGGATTGTACCAATATAAGACACAGACAATCTGAACTATCAGGTTGAAGAGGTGATCATATCTCTTTATATGTGCAAGTTCATGCAGTAAGATGGTCCTTCTCTTTTCCCCGGATATCCGGACTAGTCTCTCTGGGATCATTATACTCGGCCTGAATATACCATAGGCGGCAGGTACTTTTATTTCTTTACCGCTGACAATTCTGACAGAGTATCTTATGTCCAGCATTCTGCTGTAAGTGCTTATGTCATTTTTCCAGCCTGGATCCCTTACCGGATTGCTTTTAGAGCATAAGAATCCTAAATATAGATTCTGAAGAACCAGACGAGTAAAAAATAAGAATCCTACCGACAGCCAGATAATTACCGTCCAGGTAAAAAAACTGACTGATTTTAAAGTAAATTCTGGAATCTCTGAACCGCTGATTAAATGATCTTGTGAATCCCCTGTGTTATTTCTGATCTCTTCCCGTTCAGGAAAAGTCCTATCATGGCTGGTATTGATCTGATTTATTCCAACATCCGATGATTCCGAAATAACCTTATCAATTGACTGAATTCCTTTTCCTTGTGCTGATTTGTTGCTTAATGGAAGGATTCCGAGGTCTTTTTGAGGAAGTATAATTGATAGTAGGGGGATTATTGTAAGACAACAGAAAGTCATATTGAGTATTGAGTTTTTTACAGAGGCCGAAAACCTTCTGAATATACTGGTCAGGATAAGTCCAGTCAAAATGATTACGAAGGCCTTTATTGCAATATTTAAAAATAACTCCGAATTAGAGCCATAGAGCAGGATAAGATTGTATATGAAGTTCATTTCAATTTATCCTTTTTAGCGTTTTCTATCATTAATGAAAGTTCCTCCAATTCCCTGTCAGTAAGATTGGATGCAGTGATGTCGAGAAGGGTAGACAGAACATTCGTGGTTGAGTTTTCAAAAAATGTAGAGACCAGGTGCTTAAGAGCTGTTCTGCCTGCTTTATCCGGTAGTTCGACCGGAGCATAAATATAACGCTGTCCCTCTTTCCGGTGCGTCAGGTGTCCTTTGTTTTCTAGAATATTCAGAGTAACTCTTATCGAATTATACCCAGGAGGATCGGAAAGGGAATTCAAAACATCATAAACACTGGATTCACCGAGGCGGTAAACAATGTCCATGATCTGTCTTTCTCTCCGGCTGAGGTTAAGAAATCCCGGTTTTTTCATTTTGTATCCTGTTTTTTTCTCTTAAACGTATCATTTTAAATAAAGTTGCGAAAATATTCGCATCTGTAAGAAAAAGGATTAAAATGGTTTCATTTTGCTTTTTAAATTTTTTACCTTATACCTATAGATATCACATTAATTACTGTACCGGATCGATGAATTCCTACTGGCTTGACCTGATAATCCTTTTCTCGTACTTCATTCTAATTGTAAGCCTCGGTTTATACGCAGGCAGAAATCAGAAGAACCTTAAAGATTTTGCTCTCGGAAGCAGAAAAATGCCCTGGTGGGCAGTCTTGTTCTCCATTATTGCCGCAGAAACCAGCGCAGCGACATTTGTAGGGATCCCGGCAGAATCATATCAACTGCAGAATTTTACATATCTACAGCTTGCATTCGGAATGATATTAGCACGGATTATTGTATCATACCTTTTTATAAAGCCCTATTATGAATATAATGTTTATTCTATTTACGAATTTCTGAAGGTCAGGTTCGGATCATTGACAAGGAACCTGGGGAGCCTGATCTTTCTAATAACGAGACTTCTGGCGAGTGGCGTACGGATTTACATGGCTGCTGTTATTATAGTAGTTGCCTATGATTTCTTTACGGGAGCAGAACCAACATTGATTCAGTATCTTGCAGCAATACTGCTTATATCACTTATAACTGCAGTATATACGGTAGTAGGGGGAATAAAAGCTGTAATTTGGACTGACGTCATACAGGCGACAGTTATGTTTTCTGGAGCGATTGCTGCAATCATTCTGATATATAACAATATCCCTGAAGGATGGGAAGGTGTGAAATCCGCCACCAATAATTTCGAAGGATTCAAAATCGTTGATGCCGGTTTTTCCAGCGGAGATCCACCGGGAGAAGCACTGAGCAAACTTCTAACTACAAACTATACAATACTATCTGCTCTTATAGGAATGACCTTTCTGACACTTGCAACCCATGGGACAGACCAGGATATGGTTCAGAGAATGCTGACAGCAAAAGACTATAAAAAGGCAAGGTTTGCTGTTATCATGTCGGGGCTCGCGGATATACCTATTATTTTTGTATTTCTCACGATAGGATACCTGCTTTACTCATATTTTTCATCAGTACCTGATCCTAATGTACCTGAGATAACCAACGAAATATTTCCATATTATATCATTAATTACATCCCGGTCGGTTTGAGAGGTTTGATTATTGCCGGGATCTTTTCTACAGCGATGGGATCCCTGAGTACTGCCATGAACGCCCTTGCAACAAGTTTCGCCAGGGATTTCTACATTCCCTATATCAGACCGGAAGCACCCGACAAACACTACGTTAATGCCACGAGGATGATAACAGGGGTAATGACCCTGCTTCTGACCGGGATAGCGGTTGTAACGGCATATTGGGTACTTAAGCATCCTGAAACCACCATGATCTCGATAGCTTTGAGCATTATCACCTATACGTATGGATCACTATTAGGTATATTCCTGCTTGGTACACTGACAAAAACAAGAGGGAATGATAAAGGCAATGCTATAGCTGCTGCCGCCGGTGTGGCAGTGGTTCTCCTGATAAAGATCCTGACACCGGTTTCATGGATCTGGTTTATCCTGATCGGGACTGTTACTACATACAGCACCGGTATACTTTTTAAGAGCCCGGATACCGGGAGAAATTCTCGTCATTAGTAAATTCTTTTGATTTCAATTTCATATTCATAATAATCCGAATTTTCTTCAGAATTTGACATTTATAAATTCATGCTTTCGGGAAAACAATATGTCGGCTCGAAAAATGATTAGAATCCTATGATCTTACTGTTAACAGATGTGCTCATACTCTTTTGAAAAGCCGCTTTTTCGGCAGGTGAACTTTTATAACATTATAAATAAACAATTCATTTCGCTGATATATTTTCCATTGAGAATACTGTGAGAAATTGAAAATAAGAAAGGCTTCCAACAATGAATAGGGAAGCCTTTCTATACTGTTTAGGAGACTGCTATGTATCTATATACACATAAAATCAAATTTTGTTTGAAAAATAATTGAAATAATTAAAAAATTCTAATAAAAAGCTGTTATTTTTCGAGTTTATCGGGTAATACCTTAGAGATATGGATAGGCTCCAGAAATTATAATCTGTTTAAATATTATAATATTTTAATTACAGGATTACAGCGGTCATCTCCCCTGAGAAAGGTATTCTCCATTTTTGCCTTTACAGGTCGCCCGGATATTGTCTCAAAAACCTCAGCAACATTACCCTCGGAGCATTTGCAGAAATCACTTGACAGGGGAAGCTCAGTTATCA
>JANQEH010000003.1 GCA_028278455.1 bacterium | reverse complement strand
TCTCAAACCAAGATGTCCGCTAACGTACACCACATGTAACGAAACTAAAACACACAGAAGAGAAAAAAAATCTATTTCTAAATTCTCAATACTTAGAATGATTCTGGCATAAGAGTTGCATTTATAATTCGCCAGGTTAACGAGTTATGGAGTCTCAAATGTTTTTCAACTACCTGAAAATCGCACTTCGAAACATCAAGAAGTACAAGGGTTATTCTCTTATCAACATTTCCGGATTAGCAATCGGCCTTGCCTGCTGCATTCTGATCTTCTTGTATCTTCAATACGAATACAGCTATGACAGCTACCATGAAAATTCGGAAAGAATCTATTCTTATGAAACTACTTTCGAATGGAATGGTGAGCACCTTACTCTTAACAGATCATCAGCTCTTATTGGGAAATTCATTGCAGAAGAGATACCTGAAGTTGAAGCAGCAGTTACTATTGAGATTGTCTGGGAACCGGTCTTTTATATTGGTGAAAATAAATTCTTTGAACCGCGCCTAAATTTTTCCGGCAAGGAGATCTTTGATGTATTCTCTATCCCGTTTATAAAAGGAGACAAATCTACAGCATTTAAGAATCCAGGTTCAATCGTGATATCGGAAACCCATGCTGAAAGATATTTTGGTGATCAGGATCCCATTGGAAAAACGCTGGGATTATCAGATAAGGGAATCTTCAGTAAAACTGCCTACCCTGTTACCTTGACGGTTACTGGAGTCGTTAAAGATACCCCCGGAAACTCAACATACAACTTTGATCAGATAGTTTCCATATCAACTCTCAATCAACTTTACAAATACGATTACCTTTCTGAACCGGAAAGAGAACCTTCGGTATTTGTGCTTCTTAAAGAAGGAATTACCCCTGAAGATATCGACCATAAAATACAGGCATTCAATAAGACGTATGCTTTGGCTGAAAACAGGGAGCTGCCTGCCGTCATAAAGCCAATTATAGAAATCCATTCTGAGTATTATATTGATAATAATAAGATGGTCCTATTTGCGTCGATAGCTCTGATAATCCTGATCATTGCATGTATAAACTATGTCAATCTTTCAACTGCAAGATCAATGCAGAGGGCAAGAGAGGTTGCTGTCAAGAAGATCGTAGGTGCCCTGAGGCGGCAGATCAAATACCAGTTTCTCGGAGAAACAATAATCTTTTCTTTCATATCATTTTTTCTCGCTCTGGGGATAGTTGAAATATTACTTCCATATTATAATGATCTGCTGGGGATAGAAATTACTGAAGCTGTCATATTCACAAGCACAAATGTGCTTGTATTTATATTTTTTGTTACAATACTAGGATTCATTGCCGGTATCTATCCATCGTTTTTCCTGTCTGCATTTAATCCTTTGGATGTGATCAAAAAAAGTTCTCATACCGGATTAGGCAATTCTTATCTTAGAAAATCCCTGGTAGCAGTACAATTCACAGCTTCAGTTATACTCATTACCAGTTCTTTTATAATTAACGACCAGCTGAAATACATGAAGAACTTCGACAGGGGTTTCGACACAGAAAATATACTTGTTATATATGTCAAAGACCGTGATATAAAGGACAGAATAAATGCTTTCAGCAATGAGCTTCTTCAATATCCTGCGATCACTCATATTTCGAGGACATTTGGCACCCCTCCTTATGGAGGATGCCCTGCAAAGGTTGATATTGAAGGTCTTTCCAATGATAAAAAATATGATGTCAGAAATTTCAGGATCGATAATAATTTTATTGAGACTTATGGAGCAAAAGTTGTTGAGGGTAAAGGACTTACTAAAGAGTTACTTGCAGAAGGCAATATTATGGTGAATGAGACTTTTGTAAAACAATACGGACTGTCGGATCCTATTGGTAAGAAGATTTCCGGAGCAGATATTAACGGACGGATATTAGGAGTCTTGAAAGATTTTCATCTTGGATCTCTAAAAGATGAAATCAGTCCGGTTGTTTTTCATATTCCATCGAGGCAGTTTTCAACATTATCTTTCAGATTATCTAACAAGAATATAGATGAAACCATTGACCTTTTGAAGAGAAAATGGTCAGAGTTCTCTCCCGATTACCCGTTTGAATACACATTCATCGAAGACGACCTTATGACAAGCTATACATCCGAAATAAAGCTTAGCAGAATCATAGACTATTTCGCATTTCTCGGAATTTTTATTGCATGCCTCGGATTGTTCGGTCTGGCGTCTTTTTCGACGGAGAAAAGAACAAAAGAGATCGGAATCCGAAAAGTATTCGGAGCATCGGTGAAATCTCTTATTACTTTAATAAACAAAGAATTTCTGAGTTTAGTCCTTCTGGCAAATGTCATTGCCTGGCCTACGGCTTACTACTTTCTAAATACATGGTTATCCAATTTCGCGTTCAGGATCGGATTGAATCTCCTGACATTTGTTTTTGCCAGCACAGTCCTCTTTGCAATTGTTTTTCTAACGGTGGGAATTCATACATTGAAGATTGCCCGGTCTAATCCAATGGATGCACTCAGGCATGATTAAACAAATACTATGATATAAGATAACGGAAGGGCAGGTAATATCCTGCCCTTTTATATTTAAATCAATTATATCAATTATCCAGGTATTCAATAACCATATTAAGAGCCGGGCGGAGTTTGGTATTTCCTCTTGATTGAGTAAAATAGCAGAATATTATTTCCTCTTTCGGGAAAGCCATTGCGATCGTACCGTCTGATCCGCCATGTCCAAAGCAGATATCCTCGTGAATCTCCCAGTGGTAACCGTATCCATATCCATTCCTTCTGCTTAATTCTGTTAAGACCAACGCACTTTCAACAGTCTCTTCTTTTAGTAAGCGTTTGTTATTCGCAATACCTTTCTTCATCCACATATTTAGAAATTTTGCGTAATCTTCTGGTGTAGAGAAAATCCCGCCGCTGCCTCTAAAATAAGGTACCTGGGGAGTATCTGCGCTGTCCCAGTATCGCACCCAATCGGAATTCGAGTTTTCCCTGTTATATGTAGAACTCACTCTTGACCGGTCAGGATCATCATCACCCAGCAGACAGTAAGAGTCGTTCATCCCAAGCGGAATAAATATCCTCTCTTTAATAAAATCCTCCACAGGCATGCCTGCCACTTCGGCAACTATTGCCGCCAGAGTTGAAGATCCCCCGTCACTGTATGAATATTGCTTCCCGGGTTCCATGGTAGGACCCGTTTCAGCGACGCTTTGGGCAATTTCCAAAAGATTATTATACTGCAAAGCCCAGCCCGGATATCCGGGTTGTGCATATCCCCCGGTATGGGTCAGGAACTGCTCAATGGTAATTTCACTGCATTTATCATTGTCGAAAAACGGAAGATGTTTGCTGACCCTGTCTTCAAGTGAGAGCTTTCCTTCTTCTGCCAGTATTAGAATAGAGGTTCCTATAAAGGGTTTCGTCATAGACCTTATCCTGCAGATAGTATTTTTTTCAACTGGCAGCTCTTTCTCTCTATCTCTCATACCGTAAGTCTCATGCAGAATTGGATTTCCTGACTTCAGTATCAGGATTTCCGCTCCGACAAGCTCATCAGATGTTACCCACCCGCTTATTGCAGTCTTCAGCTCTTCTATTTCCTCGGAAGACAATCCCGCTGAATTTTCCTGGACTATTGAAGGTGTTTCTTTGCAGAAGACTGTGAAGAATAAGCTAATAATAAATACGGGTATGAATATGCGATTTTTAAACATTATTGCTCCCTCTTTTGATATTGATGTTTTAAACGTATAATCTCGTATAATATAAAATCATTTTTCATGTAACACAAAGAAAAAAAGAAATCATTTTACATTATTCCATATTCCGTATTTTTGATCATCCTTGCAGCCAATAGAATAATTCTATTGCTCATCGGTTAAGTAATGTTTATATTTTAACGATAATAAAATAAAGCAATCAACTCTAACTAATGTTTCACAGGAGATAATAATGAAACAACGAGCGTTTTTATTTCGAGAGACGATAAAAGGTCTCATTCAAATAACTATTCACTTCTATGCATCCCCTGCCGAAAATCCCAACCTCAATAACTACAACAATACCAATAATAATAATAATAATTAATACTATCTCCCTTTAAACAGCAGTTCAAATAAGTAAACAGAACATTAATCTGGTTATAGGAATACATGTTTACGGGACAATTATAACTGCTTCCCGTTTATTTATTACTTCCGAAAACCGGTTCACGAACTTAAAAAATGAGGTTAAAATGTATCCAAAAACATACAAGAGATGGAGCGCTCAAGGTGAAGCGCTTATAATCCCGGAAGGGTATCATCCGGTTCTGGGATTAAAAGAAACTGAATCAGCCATAAAACTTATTAAAGACAGTTTTCAGCAAAAACTAGCTGAGAAACTAAACCTTTCAAGGGTATCCGCCCCTATTTCAGTATTGAAAAGAAGAGGACTCAACGATTATCTCTCAGGGAGAGAGAAACCAGTGGATTTCACAATATCAAGCATTAGGGAAGATGCGGAGATAGTACAATCACTGGCTAAATGGAAAAGAAATGCACTTGCAGAATATGAATTCAATCATGGCGAAGGATTATATACCGATATGAATGCATTGAGACCTGATGAAGAAGTTCTTGATAACCTGCATTCCATATATGTGGATCAATGGGACTGGGAACTGATAATCACCAATGAAGAAAGAAACCTGGATCACCTTATGAAGATAGTAAAACAGATATATTCTGCAATCAGAGAAACAGAAAAAACTATCTTTGCTGAATATCCGGCTCTTGACTTTATTGAATTACCCGAAGATATCAAGTTCATTCACAGTGAAGAGTTACTTGAAGAATATCCCGGCCTTTCGCCGTCAGACAGGGAGGATGCAGTCTGTGAAGAATACGGCGCAGTCTTCATCATCGGTATCGGTGCCGAACTGGATGATGGTAAACCTCATGACCTGAGAGCCGCCGATTATGACGACTGGACCTCCATTAATGAAAACGGCAGAAAGGGGCTTAACGGAGATATTCTTGTATGGTATCCTCTGCTTGGATGCTCCCTGGAACTTTCATCCATGGGGATCAGGGTTGACAGTGATGCATTGCTGAGACAGCTCGAAATGAAGAACGAAGTATGGAAAAAGGATATCTATTTTCACAGAAGGCTTCTCGAGGGTGAACTCCCTCTGACAATCGGCGGCGGGATAGGCCAATCGAGGCTGTGCATGCTGTACCTAAAAAAGGCTTTCATAGGTGAAGTACAGGCAAGTGTCTGGTCGGATGATCTGAGAAGCATCTGCCGGGGAAATAATATCCCGGTACTATGAACAACAGTTATTTCTAATTAGAACGTCCCCCTTTAATTCCCCCTTGAAAAGGGAGTTAATAATGAATTCAAGCTTCGAGGTGAGATTGTGACACCCTCAAACTTGCGTGTCCCGCCAAAGGCGGTGGTTTGGGGGTGCCAGTACTTTAAAAAAGAAGGAATACTATTACTATAAGATTCGAAATAACATCCCCCTTAGTCCCCCTTCGAAGGCGGAATTTAAGGGGGATGTAATATAGTCTGGAAACACAATTTTACTATAGTACTTCTTAGCTATAATTAGTTCAAAGTACCTGTTATTTCTGAAGAAAACTCTCGGTAAGTTTATGGGCAATCCGATATGGTGACCTGAGTTTCTCCGGATTGGACCGGACAAGTTCTTCAAGCTTCACTTCCCTCTCATCGGTCCAGAATGCTGAGGATATCAGTTTCTTGACAACTGATTTCACCCTGTCTGTGAACTGGTCCTGACGTCTCCGGTCAAGAAGGCCAGTTTCTTTTAGAAAATCATAGTGTTCTCCGATCTTTGCTATAAGATCATCTATGCCTGAATTTGTCGTTGCGGTTGTCTGAAGAACCGGGATAGTCCAGTCTACATCACCATGAAGCGACAGGACATTCTGTATCTCGAGCACAGCCTTATCCGCCCCCTCCCTGTCGGATTTATTCACAGCGAAAATATCCGCAATCTCCATGAATCCCGCCTTCATCGCCTGAACTCCATCCCCCGATTCCGGTGCAAGTATAAGTACGACCGTATCGCATGCTTTTGCGATATCAAGCTCAGACTGGCCGATCCCCACTGTTTCGAAGATCACTACATCCTTTCCTGAGGCATCAAGTACATCTCCTGCCTCAGTAGCAGCGACAGCAAGTCCTCCCATGCTGCCCCTTGTTGCCATACTCCTTATAAAAACACCCGGATCGTTGAACAGTTCATTCATCCTGATTCGATCTCCAAGCAGGGCACCACCCGTGAAAGGACTTGTCGGATCAACAGCGACTATCCCGACACATTTATCCGTTTTACTAAATGCCGAGGCAATCCTGAAGGTAGTTGTGCTTTTCCCGACACCCGGAGGCCCGGCTATGCCGATCCTGTGCGCCCGGCCTGCTTCAGGGTAAAGCTTTGCAACAAGTTCTTCCTTACCTTTCCGGTTATTCTCTATGATTGTAATGCCGCGGGCGAGTGCAAGCTTTTCACCCTTTATGATCTTTTCAGCAAGTTCATCCATTTTCATCTTCAGGCCGGTCATCCTGCTTTTTCCGTGGAGTTTTTCTTTCTTTTTATCTTCGTTAGTTTTATATATCTGACAATATATGTAGCTGAATCAAAAAATGCTGCAAAAAATCCTTCTTTTCCGTTCAAAAATCCGCCCTTTATAAAGAATCTCCTTAGAAACCTGAACAACGGTTTAATGAACAGCCAGCTCATGGTGTTTATAAAACCTGTTCCCACACCCTTCTCGTACATCACCTTTGCATCAATTGAAGTATACCTGTCGAATTTCACAAAATAATCTTCAACTGTATTGAAGGGATGATGGTCGCATGGATTTTTCAATTTACCAACATTTCCGGTTAGCCCGGCTTTCTCATGCAGCCTGCAAGTATAACCATTGAAGGAAGACTTTCTGAACAGTTTCAATTGGTAGTCCGGATAGTGACCTCCATACTTCAGCCATTTACCGAAATAATGATTCTTCCTTGGAAAAAAGTAACCGCTATATTCTGAATCCTCTTTTACTGCTCTTTTTATCTCCTCTACGAGTTCAGGAGGATATACCTCATCACAATCGATCCAGAGTATCCAATCGTGTTTTGTCTTTTCAACGAGTGTGTTTCTTGCGCGTGCATAATCTTCGTCCCAGTTATAATGATATACATCCACTCCAAGAGCCCTGGCAACTTCGGGTGTCCCATCATCCGAACCGGTATCGAGAAGCAGGATTTCTGAAACAGTCCCGCCGATATACTGCAGGCATTTCCTGATATTCTTCGCTTCGTTTTTTGCAATAATACAGAGTGAAAGGGTGAGTTTTTTTTCTTTTTCTTCCATAAGGCCTTTCAGCCGATATCCTTAACTATCAGATCTGCAAATAATCTCTCATATTCGGTAATTTTTTTATCAATGTCAAATTTTTCATTAACAATTTTCTGTCCCCTTTTCCCCATTTGCTTTCTCAGCTCACTATCACCAAGTAATTTCATAATCCTTTCAGCGAGTTCAGCCGCATTATCCGGCTCAAACATAAATCCGTTCACACCGTTTTCTATTATTTCCGGAACACCCCCATTCTCAGTACCTATAACAGGTACTCTCATCGCAAGTGATTCTATCAGAACCAGCCCGAATGTCTCTTTCGGAGTTGTCAGCACCGAAACATCAAAGCATCCAAGTAAGGGCCTGATATCTTCAACAAAACCGGTAATCCTGAATCTGTCCTCTAGATCCCTCTGCTTTATTTTGTTAATAAGTATCTTTTTATATCCCTCTCCAGTCTTACTTGGTGTTTCCTCTCCAACTATCATGAAGTAGGTTTCCGGAAATTTCTTTAATACATCAACAGCCGCCTCAATCAGCAGCTCCTGTTTTTTGAGCCTGTCAAGACGAGCTGTAATACCCACAACAAAAGCATCCCGGGGAATATTATAATCATCAAGGATCTTGCGATCGTTTACCGGTTTATACAGATCCAGATCAATACCGTTATATATATACTTGATCTGGTTGATCCTTGCCGGGGTGAAATCAAATACATTCTGACTCATTCCTTTCGTTACCGCGGCTATATTATCGATGTTTCTGTATACCCAGTTATGGAACAGGTCTTTCTTATTATATCGTGAATCCATGTGCTGGGTAAAAACTATCTTACCTCTCCCGGCAAATTTCTTTGCCAGAACCAGTGTGCTCAGATCTTTAGACTGATGACAGTGAATAATATCAATTTTCTTCTCCTTAATTATCCCCGACAGTCTTAATGCTGTGATGAAGTCAAGATATTTAAATAGAGGTTTCATAGTTACTGTTGTAATTTCCGCCTCTCTGCAGCTATTGATCACTTTTGATTCCTCAGGGGCAGCTACAGTAATATTATGGCCTTTCTTTGAAAGTTTTTCAGAAATCCTGCAGGCCTGCATTTCCAGGCCGCCCCAGGCTTTAGAGAATACTATTTCAAGGATATTCATATTTATAATCCGATTTTTTCATCCCGGCTATTATTAAATAATTAGCCGGTATAATTAATCAAATATAAT
>JANQEH010000296.1 GCA_028278455.1 bacterium | reverse complement strand
AGCTTTTGTCCTGCTCCAGTCCACATCCTGGTATGACCGTTCAATCTTTGGGACGGCATCGAATATTTTATCCCTAAACCATTTAAACAGACTATACTTTTGAAGATACTTCACATAGAACTGTCTTATATGAAAATACTTTTTCGTTTTTTGAGCAGAATATAGATTTACAGACCTTGTTTTCTCGGTTTTCAGATTCATGAATCCATTCTCGAGGAGCCATGCATTCAGATCGATCCGGTATTTAACCGGTCCGAATCCGTGATCCCCGACTATAAGCATATTGGCATCATCCGGCATATTCTCCAGGTAGAATCCCATTTCATCATCGATCATTTTAAAGAAATCAGGCATAACTTCGCTGATTCCTTCAACATACTCATAATTGGGATCTTCCTCATCGGTATATTTCCAGAAATAATGCATGATCGGATCGATGAAGAATACTACATACATGAACAGGTCCCATTTCTCATTCAGAAACAGATCCCTTGCTATATCCATCTTTCTTCTAACGATACTGGTTATCTCTTCTACCTTCTCAAGTACCTTTTGTGGTTTGTCAGCATGGATCCCGAAATCAAAATCGATCTTGTATCCCTCGTTTTTCAGCTTTTCGTTCAGGTCGGCAGGGTACGCTATATTCTCCGGATCGGTATTCATGATCGGGCCGCTCACCAGGACTCCGTTAAAACCTTTTTTCGGCGGCATCGTTGAGGGGACATTGAAGAATATCGATCTTCTACCATACTCGGTGAGAACATTCCACATGGGATTGAGCTTATCCCAATCCAGGTTAATTGGCTCAGTCTGATAAGAATCTTTTCTCCTCTTAAAAAATGAATACCGGTTAATTCTTCCCGGATTTTTACCCGTCAGCATCGAAGCCCATCCCGGTACTGTTATATAAGGGATAGTTACATTCATCCGGGAAATATTACCTTTCTCCAGGATCTTCTTGAAATTGGGCAGTTTATCCTCATTGATCCATCTTCTCAGGATTTCTTCAGGACAGCCGTCTATTCCGAATATTATAAGCTTTTTCATTTACAGTCTGTTACCTCTTTACATTAAAATCATGACGGAAGTCTCTATTCCTCGAATCCGACCATGCAGCATCTTATACATCCTAAGGAATAATTCTCTTTCATCAGCCTCTGCCTGAACTCAACCGATTCTTTGCTGTTATATATCTCCATGAATGGCTTTTCACCCAGCTTCCCGATATATTTACCAAGGCAGTGGGATACCATCCCATCCGGATTAATATACACCTGGTCCCATGGGGCATGACAGGAATTTTTTGAAAGATCCGGCATGAACTCGGAAAACCACAACAATAGTTTCCTTACCGAATTTACAGTTATAATCCTGCTGTAGTCGCTGTGCTCTTCGATCAGCTTATGCAGCTCAGGAATATACTTCTCCCTGTTCTCCTCGAACACTTTCATATACTCGTCTTCAAGCAGGAATCCCTTCGGCTCATCTTCCATTTCTTCCATATTCAGCATATTTTCAGTAAAAAAATTATATGGGATGAAATCTATATTCCTGATCATGGAGAATTTCTTTTTTAGAGACAGGATGTACTTGACGTTCTCGAGATCTCCGAAATTGAACTTGTCGATGACACTGTTAATTCCGACGACAAGCTTTTTACCCTTCCTGTTCTTCAACACCCTGTCAAGTGTCTCTATCCCCTTGAAAGTCTTTTCAAAAGCATCTTTTATCCCGCGGGATTTATTGTGATATTCACCATCACCATCGAGTGAGATCGTAATGAAATCAAGTCCAGCATCTATCAGCCCGTTGCACAATTCTTCCGTTAAATATGCGCCATTCGTTATCATGCTGACCAGGCAGCCTTTGTCAGAAATGTATTGCACGATATCACAGACATCATCTCTGAGTGTAGGTTCACCGCCTGAAAGCTCAAACTTCGGTTTGAATTCAGCAAGTTCATCAATGAATTTCTTCCAGTCTCCGAGATCAAGATCATATTTTGTTTTGTTATATTTATTACGGGTTTCATACATCACATGGCATCCCGGGCATTGATAGTTGCAAACACCTGTCATGTATAATGTTATTGTCCTTGGAGGATCGGCAATACCTGTATTAAAAAAATCGTTGGTCTTCTTTCGATTTTTTCTTCCCCGGTAGAAATACAGAAAAGCACCAGCAGGTTTGGAACGGGCTATTTTCAATGTATCATATATATGTTTCTTCATTTAATGCCTTTCAGATAAAACTAAGGATCCCCAGAGCCTTCAGCAGATTATGAAAACAGGGATCAAAGATGTTTATTGGCCGGATAATAAAATATTCCTTCCATCCATACTTTCATCGGCATCAATTTCGAAAAGATTTAATATAGTAGGCGCCAGATCTACGATGGAAAACTTATCCTCAGTTATCTTATGACCGCGGATGTAAAAGAATGCATCATCATAGGTATGCATACCGTGAAAATCTGTCTCCTCGAAAAATGTATCTATTCTGAATGAAGCTTTAAAGTCGTACCCATTATTAGGCAGAACAAGAAGATCAGCTCCCTGCTCGAGAAACTCTCCTGAATACACTTCATCACGCAGAAACTGTTTCTGGACTATCTTTTCCCCTGTCTCCGGATCAGTCAGCTCATCGAACAGCTGCTTGAGGTCTTTGATAACAGCATCGAATTCTGCTCCCGGTTTAACAGATCCCGTCATTTCCCTCCCTTCGAGATTTACAAACACCCTTCCCGGAATGAAACTGTATGCCCTTGATCTCTCAGCCATATTTACCAGTCCCTGTGGAGGATCATTCTTGAAATGGAGGAATCCCCTGTCCCAGAGGACAAAATTCAGGTTGATCTCACGGTTAAGCTTCGTGAAACCATGATCAGACAGCATAATGAATTCTGTCTCTTCAGGCAGCCTGGTCAATAATTTCTCAATATTATGATCGATAAGTTTGTGGAATTCATCGAACTGGATCTCATAATCTGCCCAGTCCCAGAAGAAGTGGTACATCCTGTCAGTTTCCATAACATGATGTATAAAGAAATCCCATTCTTCTTTTTCCAGAAGCTTAAATAGAATATCGAACCTGTTCTCAACTACCCTGAACAGCTCGTCCATCATTGCGTCTGAATCCCTGTGCCCTATTTCGCTGTCCGCATCGACAATATATCCGTTTTGCTCAAAAAATCCGAGTTTTTCCTCGGGATAAACCGCTTTCTGAAGATTCGGTGAGAGAAAACCTCCTACCACTATCCCATTTACAGGTTTCGGAGGATAGGTTACAGGTACATTAATGGAGATTACACGTTTTCCATGCTCGCTGAGTATCTCTATCAGTGTTTTTGTCATCAGTCTCCGCGAATTCGGCAGGATTAGTTCAAAAGTTTTGGGATCCTTATCCACGAAACCGAAGATATTATGTTTTGCGGGATTCTTTCCTGTCTGAAAAGAGGACCATGCAACAGAAGATATCGGAGGCATCACAGAATACATCTCCTTGAAGTCGCCATCACCGATCAGTTTTTTGAATGCAGGCCAGTTGTTTGAGTCGGTATTTCTTTTTGCAAACGAAAAGGGCATCCCATCCAGACTCAGAACGAACACCTTTTTATCTTTTTTCTTAGAGAATTTATCGAATAGTCCCATCATTATTCCTGTTCAGCTTTGATTTTATGCAAAATAAGATTTAAGTTATGAATATTATATAACTTTTACAATATATTTTTAGACCTGTCAACGTCCGGATCACCGCATTTCCGGCTAATATTCTAACATAGTATCAAAAGGAAAAATTCCGTCTGTGATACAATTATTACAGTCGCTATAATAATTTTCAGAGTTCCCTTGAAATATCTTTTCTATTAATTCTATTATGCGTAAATTATTATTCATCTGAATCTGAGATTAATTTATGGTATTGATCGCGGTTGTAATTCCCCGATCCTTTAAATAGTTAAAAAAAGCTCGTCGTTCCCACAAAGGCGGGAATCAAGTGTCTCTCATTGCAATAGCTTTTCTGGATTCCAGCTTTCGCGGAAACAACGGAAGAGAAATAAAGATTTTGGTCTATACAAAATCCGAAAGAAAAACCTTGAACGATATTTTTACAATAAGAAGTAACTCACTGCAAATTATAGGTATTTGTTCCCGGATAATCAAAAATATCAGGATAAAACATGGAATGGTATGTTGAAATTGTAACAGCTCACCCGATAACTTCAGCTATGATCCAGTTCGCCATACTAGGCACACTTGGAGATTTCATCTCGAAATGGATCGTCAACAAGAAAATATTTTTTCCTGTTACTTTCAAGACTATGTTCCTGATAATGCTCGAATGGGCTTTTCTCGCCGTATGTATCAAGTATGCATTCACAGGTTTTCAGGGATTTGTAGACAGCCTTATTGAGCATAACCTGCTTCCGGAGATGAATAAAATAGTCAGGGCATTCGCAGTTTCCACCTCGATGAACCTGCAATTCGGGCCTTTCCTGGTTATTATGCACCGTCTGCTTGACAACGCAATTGCGGGTAAGTCAAACTGGAAGATGATTGATAAAGGGCTTTTATCTTTACTCTGGTTCTGGATACCTGCTCAGACGATAACATTTTCACTGCCGAAACCATACCAGATCGGTCTTGCTGCTTTATGGTCAGTAGTGCTTGGAGTAATTCTTGGAATGTTTAACAGAAGGAATTAGGTTCAGGACATCAATTTGGAATTTAACCTGCTGACGATCCCCTCAATATCAGGGATCCCCTTCCTTTCTATTGCCTCTCTCAATGTTCCCCAGACCGGTTCTCCGCACTGGATACAGACTATCCCCTCCTCCATCAAATAGCCTGCTGCCTTTGGAAATTCCTCAACGAGATCTTCGACCATTATCTCTGCATCGATCTTATTCATATTTAAAAAAGTTCCTTTATAAGTTTCTCAAACTCTTCACCGGGTACATAGCCTTGCAGTCTTTTTACAATGTTACCCTGCTTATCTAAAACAAATGCAGTTGGTATATATCGGATGTCCTTGTATGTCCGGTAAAGTGACGGATTTGTATTCGGATCAGCAATAAGGACCTTGTAGTTAATTTTATTATCTATCGAGAATTTCTTTACACTCTCCCTGCCTTCCCTTCCTAAAGCTATGCCGACTATCTCGAATTCCTTATCTGAATATTTCTCCTTCAGCTCTATGAACTCGGGTATGCTGTCGCGGCATGGCGGGCACCAGGTATCCCAGAAATCTATTATAAGGACCTTACCCTGGAGGGTTCCCATGTCGAATTTCTCTCCGTAAATATCGGTTAATTTAAAATTGAGATTTTGGGGGACGTTCTCCTGACTACCAAGGTTCATGAAGGCTCCGAGGCTGATCGCTATCACTGCCATTGCAGTTATTATATTTTTTTTATAATTTTGCATGATTTATTCTCCGGTTAATAATTGCTCTTTTACTTTTGATGATTATAACACCTATAAGTTACAAAAATTCCGGAAATTTAACTGTAAAGAAGAAATTGGTATTGATAGATAGTCAATCACATCAGGCGATCTCGATTATATCCCCTGCCCTTATCTCCCTGTAGCTGTCCGGGTAGAGCATTTTTATATCATCTATATACTGTGAACAGTGACAGGCTCCTATTATTGGTATATCCTTCAGGATTTCCAGGTCTGCGAAACCATGGAAACCGCCGATTATTGCATAGATATTACCAAAGGTCTTTCCGACATCAAGTATCCTGTCAACACCAGGGTGAGAACATCCCGATAGTACAGTTACACCGGAATCTGTTGTCATCAGAAGTGACTGTTCATCAGGATCTGCTTTTAAAACTCCGGTTGTGAATATATTATCCAGGATCTTCTTACTTTCGTCAGAGATTCTCAACAGAGCTTTCTTTTTTATCTCGTTGGCGAAATTAATGGAGAATGTACTGTGGATAAAAACTTCAATGTTATTATTAAGAGTTAGAAGATCGAATAATCCTCCGGTATGGTCCCAGTGGTGATGCGAAAGTACGATCACATCTATATTATAGACTGTAAAACCGAACTTCTCGATATTGTAGATCAGGGCCCGTCCCTCGCATCCGGTATCGAAAAGAACATTCTTTTCACCCCCGGTTATCAGGCATGAAAAACCCCACCCGGCCTTGAAATCCGGAAGGGCTTCATTATTAAAGGTGATGTATATTTTCATTCTTTTCCTGAGGATCGATCGACAAGATACTGAATTTTAGTGCACTTTTTCTCAAAAGTCAACAATTTTCAACTGAAATTGTTTTTGATGCGGGTATTGCAGAGTAATACTGGCAGTAAAATGTCATTCGATCGAAGCCGGGAAATCTCGGAGAATTGTACAGTATTCTACCAGGCGGGTATTACTTCACCGAAAACGATTTTTTATCTTATTATATTCCTCAAGACCAGGATTCAATCGGTCCTGTTTTCGTTCAGGTATTCCGTGAATGCTGTCTGTAAATTTGAAAAAGCTTCAATGAAAGCATCTTCAGCCGATTTCCTGATCTGGTCTTCAGCATATCTTTTGTCATCCAGGAAGCCAGCGGCAGCATTACCTTTACCACTGCCCTTAAACACGTCCGAAAAAATCACATTATTGTTCTCCGATATTTCACACTTGAGAATTAGATGTGAATCCAGTCCCTCAGTTACACGGAATTCAACTATATTCAATTCTATAATACTCTCCGCTGCACTGTAATCCTTTTTTCCAATATAGTATACCCTGTTATAAAATGGTGCAAATGCTTCCTGGGAGAGCTCTTTGAGCGGAGTTCCGAGAGGCACCCTGATGTTGCCCCCGATCAGAAAATTGAATTTCTCATGCGCAAAAGTAAGGTCTTCCGGTGGAATGTATATTCCTGCATCGGAATCGATCGTTTTTGCGGATCTGTGGTGC
This sequence comes from bacterium, assembly GCA_028278455.1. Lineage (GTDB taxonomy): Bacteria > SM23-31 > SM23-31 > SM23-31 > SM23-31 > JANQEH01. Next base: position 4,674 of record JANQEH010000296.1, on the reverse strand, counting down.
CCAAGATGCGGCTGCAGATGTATTGATGAAGTACAGTTTATAAAAATCAGTATCGAGATGATAAGTATTTTTTTCATTTTCCTGCCTGATTTATTTTACATGACCTGTTTAATTGTACAAAGATTGTATTCAAGAATTCAAAATAATTAATTGCAATCAATGTGCCAATTGAGTAAAATGAGCTTTTAGGTTGAGTTTGCGCCCGGAAAGGTTATGGAAATGAAGAAAGTGTAGTAAAATTACTACACTGGGATTTTAATTACGACATTAATGAAAAGAACCTGATAAATCAAGTTCCTGCGTATAGTAGTCTTTCAACTTTTGCTTAAACTCATTAATAAAAACTGGTCAAATAATATCATCTTCGGGATCTGCTTTTCTTTTTTCCCGTTTCCTGACAGATTCCCGAAGTATGTATTCTATCTGCCCGTTCAGGCTGCGCAGTTCATCCTTCGCCCATCTGTTTAGGCTCGCCCACAGCTTGGGATCAACGCGCAGCAGTATTGATTTTTTTTGTGCCATACAGTTGTCTTAGTATAACGAACCTGTATTGATTATCGGATTTGCTGATTTATCACCACACAGAACCACAAGAAGGTTGCTTACCATGTTGGCCTTACGTTCTTCATCCAGTTCCATAATCTCATTCTCTTTCAGCTTCGTCAGCGCCATCTCAACCATACTGACAGCGCCGTCAACGATCTTCTTCCTTGCTGCGATTATTGCCTCTGCCTGCTGTCTCTGAAGCATTGCCTGTGCGATCTCCGGTGCATAAGCAAGATGGTTGATCCTGGTTTCTTCGACAAATACACCGGCTGACTGTACCCTGGCCTGTATCTCTTTCTGTAATCCTTCATTAACTTCATCGAGAGATGATCTCAGGCTCAGCTCGTCTTTCACATCTTCATCATCTTCACCAGAAAGATCGTATGGATAACTAGTGGCAAGATGTCTCAAAGCCGATTCAGACTGTACACGGACGTAGTCGATATAATTGTCTACTTCGAAAACTGCCTGGGCTGTATCCTGTACCCGCCAAACCACTACGGCACTGATCTCGATTGGATTACCTTTCTTGTCATTGACTTTCAGCTTCTCACCGTCAAAATTTCTTGCTCTGAGAGATATCCTCTTTTTGGATAGCAGGGGATTTGCCCAGCGGAAACCGGTAGTTTTTTCTGTTCCGACGTATTTTCCGAAAAGAATCAAGACCCGCGCTTCATTAGGCTCAACAGTAAAAAGCCCTGTTAACATGAATACAAAAAAAATCAGGCTGACAATGCTACCGATCAATACATAAATACCCAAGTCTTCGTAATTATAGATCATCAAACCGCCCTGTACTATGCCGTAGATGCTCAAGCCGGCAAGCGCCAGGAACAAGAAGAGGAATCCCCAGCCACTGTATTGTGATTTCAGGTTTTCTTTAATCATTTTCGTGTCTCCTGTTTTAGAATTGGTTAGATAATGGATACAATAATATTAAACAACATGTAAAATGCCGCAGTATATATCTCACTGCCTAACTCTATTCTGCCGTACACTGCAGTAGAAATGCTGAATACGAGGACAACAATAACCAGTCCTATTAATCCCCAGTAACCGGACTTTGGAAGGTTTTTCTTTGATGTCATTTTCTGTTCTCCCTATGTTATATTACAATGATATAAAAGTGCTATCATTTTGATATACGCAAAAAAGATAATAAAAGTTCCGTTTCATAGCAAGGCTTTTTTACATATTGTTGTTATTGAAAGGTTTTTCTGTATAATAACATGCAAAATATAGGAAGTTGATTATAATTTCTATTGAAATAGGAACTTATTTTGGTTACATTTTATTTGAGTTAGGGGTGGTTTTAATGCCTGAGATCATACCCTTAGAACCTGAACTGGTTAATGCCAGCGTAGGGAAACAGCACTCGAGCAGCTAGTATTCCTGGTATTCTCGTAAACACATAATGTATCATATATGTGCCGTTTCCGCGCAGGGAGCGGTATTTTTTATTTATGAAAGGTTTATCTTATGACACAACTTAGCGCAGCAAAAGAAGGTGTGATCACCGAAGAAATGAAAACCGTCGCAAAGAATGAAGGCCTCGATCCGGAAGTTCTCCGGAGCCTAATTGCTGATGGACGTGTGGTGATCCCGAAAAACCGGTCCCGGAATTTTACGCCCCTCGGTATCGGTAAGAAATTACGTACGAAGATCAATGCAAATCTCGGTTCGTCGGTCGATCACTGCAAGGTGGAGCATGAGCTTGAGAAGCTTAAAGCCGCACATGATGCCGGTGCGGACAGTGTGATGGATCTCTCTACCGGAGGGAATCTCAAGGAAATGCGAAGCGCTATCATCGAGAATTCCGAACTGATGGTCGGAACGGTCCCGATCTACGGTGTTGCTACCGAACTCACCAAACAGGATAAGGACGTAACCGGCATGACACCTGATATGATCTTCGAGGAGATCGAACGGCAGTGTGAAGAAGGTGTGGATTTTATTACAGTCCACTGCGGTGTCACCAGAAGGAGTGTGTCATTCGCAGGGAAAGACCAGCGCATCGGCGGGATCGTCAGCCGGGGCGGATCGCTTCTTGCGGCATGGATGCACAAAAACAAAAAGGAAAATCCCCTTTACAGTGAATATAACCGCCTATTAAAGATCTGCTTTAAGCATGATGTAACCCTCAGCCTGGGTGACGGTCTTCGTCCCGGAGCGTTGGCTGATGCTACAGACCAGGCTCAGATCGAGGAACTTATCGTGATCGGAGAACTTACCAAAAGGGCCAGGGAAAGAGGAGTCCAGGTCATGGTAGAGGGTCCGGGACATGTTCCGCTAGACCAGGTGGAGACCAATATGAAGCTCCAGCAGAGGATCTGCGATGAAGCCCCATTCTATGTTCTCGGCCCGCTGACTACCGACTGCGCACCCGGTTACGACCATATTTCCGGCGCTATCGGAGGAGCCATAGCGGCTGCATCCGGAGCCGATTTCCTTTGCGTGGTAACTCCTGCAGAGCATCTATGTCTGCCCTCCCCGGAAGATATCTTCATGGGTGTTATGGGTACAAGGATAGCTGCTCATTCCGGTGACATCGTTAAGGGTGTCGGAGGCGCTAAAGAGCAGAGCCTCGAAATGTCTAAAGCAAGGAAGAAACTTGACTGGGACGGGATGTTCAGGTATGCTCTCGATCCGGTAATGGCAAAGCAGAGAAGAGAACTGAGTGAGAGCACTGACAGCAATGTCTGCACTATGTGCGGAAAACTCTGTGCCGTTGATCTGCATAATATTACTATGTAAGATAAAGTAGAAACTGAAAATAAGTTTGGAGGAAACATGAGCAGTATCCATGAAAAAGCGGCAGCTAACCTGAATATTATCCGGGAGAAGAAACCGCTTATACATAATATCACTAATTTCGTTGTGATGAACTACACGGCGAATGCACTTCTCGCAATGGGAGCCTCCCCTGTAATGGCACATGCTCCAAATGAAGTTGAGGATATGGTATCATTTGCGGGCGCTCTTGTACTGAACATCGGAACTCTAACTGATGAATGGATTGACTCGATGATAATTGCGGGAAAGAAAGCGACAGAACTCGGGACACCTATTATACTCGATCCTGTAGGATCGGGTGCGACAGATTTGAGAACACAGTCTGCTAAAAAGATCATCAGCTGTACGAAAACCACAGTAATCCGCGGAAATGCCTCAGAAATCTTATCTCTGAGAGATGAGAACTCTGTTACAAAAGGTGTGGATTCCATTCACTCGGTTGATGAAGCCACAGAAACGGCCTCTGCCCTTGCGAAAGAGCTTAATACGACTCTCGCTATTACCGGGCCTGTCGACCTTGTGACCGACGGTCAGAAGAAATACAGGATTAGCAACGGTCATGAGCTTATGGGGTGCGTTACCGGTACAGGCTGTACAGCCACAACAGTGATAGGCGCTTTTCTTGCTGTTGATAACGATCCTGTCTCAGCCACAGCTACTGCACTTGCGTATATGGGGCTGGCTGGCGAAAAAGCGGCTGAGAAAGCGACAGCGCCGGGCAGTTTTATGATCGGTATGCTCGATGCAATGTACGAGATAACACCTGAAATGCTTGAAAAAGAATGCCATATTGAAACTGAATGAGAAAAAAGATTGATAATATAGACTATTCGCTTTATCTTGTTACTGATAGAGGGCTCTCATGCGGCAGGAGTACTGTTGAAATAGTCGAAGCAGCTGTCAGTGGCGGAGTTACTGTGGTACAGCTTCGTGAAAAAGAACTGGCTACCGGAGGATTCATCGAAGAGGCAATGAAAATAAAGAACTTCCTTAGTGAAAATAATGTTCCATTGATAATAAACGACAGGATAGATGTTGCATTAGCTGTAGAGGCCGACGGTGTCCATATAGGGCAGACAGATATTCCGCTTCACCTGGCAAAAGAGATCGTAAATGAGCGTATGATCATCGGAGTATCGGTAGAATCTGTCGAAGATGCTGTTAATGCTGATATTGGAGGCGCTGATTATATCAGTGTAAGTCCTGTCTTCCCTACTCCAACTAAATCCGATACCGCTCCCGCTCTTGGACTTGAAGGGATCAGGATGGTGAAGAGCAGCATTAAGAGGCCATTGATCGGTATAGGCGGTTTGAACAAATGCAACTGCGCTGATG
>JANQEH010000252.1 GCA_028278455.1 bacterium | reverse complement strand
GGGTTGAAGAGATGAGCGCAGTATCAAACATTTCTGAGCTCCCGTATTTTTCCAGATCCGAAAATTGTTTTATAATTTCTGCCTGCAATAAGAAGTATGATTATCCCCTGAAAAATGTAGATAATATCCTTAGAAATATTTTCAAAATTAATATCGACAATAATCGCTCCCCTTGTGAGAGCTCCAAAAAGGAAAGCTGCAGCCGCTATCCCAAAAGGATGATTGCGTCCCATCAAGGCGATCGCGATACCAGTAAAACCGTATCCCGGAGAAAAATTAAGAAGGAATCTATGCCTGTATCCAAGAACTTCGTTCAATCCTACAAATCCTGCAAGTGCCCCGCAGATGGCCAATGTAAGGGCTGTAACCTTAACTACCTTAATACCGGAAACTGATGCAGCATGAGGCGACAGACCAGCCGCCCTTATCTGATACCCCTGAACAGTTCTCCATAGAATGAACCATACCAGTACCACAGCTGCAATTGCTGCGAAAAATGATAGGTTCAAAGGAACAAATCGGGGAATCTCGATTCCGATGGGTATTAATATGTCTGCTATCAAAGGGATCTTTGCGCCATTTGAGATTTCTACAGTCTGCGGGATAATATCAGATGGATCTTTGTATTGTTTTGTGATCAGATAACCGAGAATACCTGCAGCAATGAAATTCATCATGATTGTTGTGATTACTTCATGCGAACCGAAACGGCCTTTCAGATATCCGGGTATCCAACCCCATAAACCGCCTGCAATAGCTGCTGCAAGAATCGCAGAAGGGAGAAGGAGCCACCCGGGAAGAAAGGTAAAGGTGAATCCTACCCATGCTGCGGCAAATGATCCTGCATATAGCTGACCTTCGGCCCCGATGTTAAATAGTCCGGCTCTAAATCCCAGACCTACGGCGAGTCCTGTAAAGATCAGGGGAGTTGTATAATATAGTGTGTATAGAAAACCTGTGAGTGTGCCGAAAGTATCTTTAATAAAAACGAGGAATACTGTAAGGGGATTCTCTCCAACCAGCATAACAATAATTCCACATAAAACTGCCGCTGAAAAGACAGAAATTGCGTTAATGATTATTTCCCTTTTAATATCATTCATCTATTCCACCGGTCATATAATAACCTATTTCAAGTATGTCTGTTTTTTCAGGTATGAATTCCTTGATTATCCTTCCATTATACAATACTGATATCCTGTCACATATCTTAACGGCATCTTCTATATCATTCAGCATTAAGAGAATCCCTGCACCTCTCTCTGATAAACCACGTAATTCCCTGAAAAGAAAATTTGTAGTCGATATATCTATCCCGCGTGTCGGATTGCATGCGATAAGTATTTCTGGAGATTCCGATTGTTCTCTTCCCAGAACAATCTTTTGCTGATTCCCCCCTGATAACAGTCCGGCATTGAATTTGGGATCACTGGGTTTGATATCATACTTCATTATTACGCTTTCGGCAAACTCAGTTATGCTGGCAAGATTCAGAAGACCACGGTTACAAAAAGCAGGTGAGTTGTTTTTACCGAGAATAACGTTTTCTTCAATCGAGAATCCACTTATCAGTCCGTTCTTCTCTCTTTCCGACGGGATGTATCCGATCTCATTTATTAATGAACCGGCTTTCAGATTATCTGTTATCGATTCCCCTTTCAGGAAGATCTGACCTCCGAATTTCTTAACCTGGCCTGAAATTATTTCTTCGAGCTCTTTTTGACCATTTCCGTCAACTCCTATTAATCCTAATATCTCCCCGGAAAAAACCTTGATGGATAATTCTGAAAGTGGTATCAATCCATGACGGCTTTCGATATTTCTTATCTCGAATACCGGCTTTTCACGGATCTTTTCAAGAGTCCGGTCCTTCCTGATTTCTTCCAGCTTAGTCCCGCATATCAATTCCATCAATTCATCGTAACTGCATTTGTCACTATTTACCGTTCCCTCGATACTGCCGTTGCTCATTATTGTGATTCTGTCTGAAATAGCCAGTACCTCCGGTATCTTATGAGATATGAAAATTATGGAAGTCCCATTGTTTTTAAGCGATCTGAGAATCCGGAAAAGATCTTCTACCTCTTTTGGTGTCAATGAAGCTGTAGGTTCATCGAGAATGAGGATTCTGGACCTGTTATAAAGCGCTCTGATAATCAAGACCTTTTGTTTTTCACCAACTGTCATTCTATTCAGTGGAATTGTGAGGTCAATATTTATGTCATGTTCGCTTACTATCTGCCTGATATAGGAAACAGCTTTTTCATTGTCTATCATTCCTTGTTTGCACGGTTCAGAACCAAGTATTATGTTTTGGACAATGCTTCGGGTTTCGACCAGGAGTATTTCCTGCGGGACCATTCCAATATTATTTTTAATAGCATCTTTGGGGTGAGAGATATCTACTTCCCTGCCTTCGAAAAGTATTCTGCCGGAATCCGGCGCAACAATACCATACAGGATTTTCATAAGGGTGCTTTTACCTGCACCGTTACCTCCCACAATACTGTGGATCTCACTTTTAAATAGGGTGAAATCTGCCTTTCTGACAGCCTGGATATTTCCGTATCTTCTGGAAATATTCTGAAGTTCAATGATGGGGATCATTTATGATCAGGCACCTGGATTGTACCTGAGATAATTGCCAGCTTCGCTTCTTCCACTTTATCAATCACAGATTGAGGTATCAAATCCCGGTTATTGTCATCGATAGCATAACCCACTCCGTCGTTGGATAGATCGAATATATAAATACCCGGTTCAAATTTATCCAGCAGTGTCCGGCGGATTATCTCGTAAAGGGCAACATCAAGTTTTTTAAGCATACTGGTAAGAATGTAACCCGGACGAATACCATTCTGGTTACTGTCGGATCCAATAGCGAGTTTGTTCTGCTCAACTACCGCGTCAAATACACCCATCCCCGTTGCTCCTGCAGCCTGGTATATGATATCTGCGCCTCGTGATATCTGGTCAAGGGTTAGTTCCTTACCTTTGGCAGGATCACTGAATGCATTGATTGTTACTCCGGCATAATGTTCAAGCACCTCAACATCCGGAGAAGCAAATTTAACTCCGGCACTATATGCCCTGAATGCTCTCTCAATTATGGGCATATTCATACCACCAACGAATCCAACAACACCGGTTTTAGTAATCATTCCTGCGATTATCCCGACAAGGAAAGACGATTCGTTTTCCTGAAATATTAGTGAGGCTACGTTCGGCAGGTCAATCTGGGTATCTACGATGACAAAATTATTTTCAGGAAAATCAGGCGCTGCTTTCTCAATTGCAGACCTGATCGCGAATCCTACACCTACTATCAGGTCATAATCCTGTTCGGCAAATGTCCTGACTGTGGGTTCGATCATAGACGGATTGCCAGTCTCGACATCCTTTACTTCTATATCGAAGTCATTTTTAGCGCGCATCGCGCCCTGCCAGGCGTTCGCGTTAAAACTCATGTCATCCTTCCCGCCTTCACCGAATACGATCCCGATCCTGAGACGTGAATCGTCCTTTGGTTCTGGGTTATCAGAACAATAAATTATAGGTAGGATCAATATGTAAATTAAAAAAAACCGGATATGTATCCGGTTTTTATATAGTGAATTATCTATTCTCATTCTCATTTAATTGATTGATTAGAACGGCAGGTCATCTTCATCATCAGGCTTTGAGGGTTTCTGCTGTTGACCTCCACTGGCAGGCGGGGAATAACCTCCTCCGTTAAGTTCATCATCTTTTCTGCCGAGCATAGTCATTTGATCGGCAAGGATTTCAGTTGTATATCTTTTTATTCCCTCTTTATCATCCCAGGAACGCGTACGTATTCTACCCTCAATAAAAACTTGTTTACCTTTCTTGAGATATTCACCACAGATTTCGGCAAGTCTTCTGTATGCGACTATTCTGTGCCATTCGGTTCTGTCCTGCTGCTCACCGTCACGATTTTTCCAGGAATCTGTTGTCGCCAGAGTGAAGTTGCAGACTGCATCGCCATTAGGCATGTATTTCAGTTCAGGATCCTGACCAAGATTTCCAATTAAGATCACTTTATTAACGCTGCCCATGCTACTCCCATAAGTTGTGTTGAATTTATACTATTTTTAAATAAATTGTAGCTAAATATATGTAGAATGTCAAGTTTTTTTTAACCTTGAAAATACGATTTCAAACTCATTTTGAATTAGTTCTTTTCTCATTAAAAAATAGTTGACAATAATATTCGAATTCTTTATTCTTATTATCGTCTTTAAATATTAACAGGGGAGATCATGCCGGAAAAAGAAATTAGATCTTTCGAGAATACAATTATTAAAACAGCCTATAGTGAATTTCTGAACAGGGGATACAGAAAGTCAACAATTACAGATATTGCAGGGATAGCCGGCTTCACCAAAAAAGATATATTAAAACAACTCAAATCAAAGCGAAATATTTTCAAGGTGATATTCGAGAAGGAAAAGAGTTACAGTTATAATAAAGTTCACCAACTTTTTTCAGAGGTTGATACCGGAAAGGAGAAAGATATCTCGACAGCGCTGATAGAGATGTTCAAATTTGTCAGTAGGAGCAGATTCCTTGAAATGATCTATAAGTTCAGAGATTTTCCTATTGAAATATGTTTAACCGATGAAAATGAACCTATTTCAAGTCAGACAACATTATTGGAGAAGTTTATAAAAGATTGTCAGGGGAAAGGCAGAATAAGGAATGAAGCTCCCGCTCTGATCGCAGATTCATTCCGGAACCTGATATTCATCTTCCTTCAGGAGCGAATGTATATGAAGAATTCTAAGAGGACTGATGAATTGATGGTTGAAATTTTTGTCGATGGTTTGATGAAATAAAAGGAGTGTAATATGACCGAGCCAAAACAAGCAGGTGACAAACCGGTAGTAATGGTTTTAAAATCAGATACGTATTTCTGGTGTTCCTGTGGTGAGTCCAGGAATCAGCCTTTCTGTGACGGATCGCATAAAGGTACAGACTTCCAGCCGGTAAAGTTTGAGATTACAGATGAAAAGCAATATGCCCTTTGTACGTGCAAACGCACTGCCAATAAACCATATTGCGATGGTGCACATAAAAGGATTTAAATACTTAAAATCCCTTAAGTTTAGAGATCTGGCGACGGTCTTTTTTTGTAGGCCTTCCCGGATATTTAGATTTTTGACGGGGCATGCTTTTTCTCTGAAGCTCTACAAGTTCCTTCTGTTCCGGAGTAAGTTTATCCTCGGTAGTCTCCTCATATAATTCTCTCGCAAGTTTAGCACTGATACTTCGATGGGATATGTCCAGTATTTTAAACGATCTGTATATGCCACTTTTACGTATTATTATTCTGTCGCCGGCCTTTATATATTTTGAGGATTTTGCAGTTCTGTCATTGACTTTTACGAGCCTACCGTCACATGCATCAGCAGCCAGAGAACGTGTCTTGTATAACCTTGCGATCTTAAGCCACTTATCCAGTCGTTGAGTATCTTTGTTGTTTATCTCTTTCATAAAGTACCGAAGACAGATTTTCAAAATTTACGGAAATTACTGCTGATGTTCAATCAAAAATAATACCCGTATCTGTAATACGGGTATTATTTTCTAACAAAATACTCTAAGAGACTTAGATCTGAATACCGAATATAGTTATTAATATCCGCCTTTTCGACGAGTCCCGGTGAATTCTGCTGTACCAGCATCTGCATAAAAAGTACCTTCTACTTCATCCTTACCTACAGTGCATTCGGTCGAAACAGCCATCCCGTCAGCAAGCACCATATCAAATGTCAGTGTATTTCCATCAAGCTTTATTGCAGTAAGGTCCGCTTCACCGAACATGTCGGACTCAAAAGTTCCTTTTATAGAGTCTCCTTCCATTGTAAATGTAACAACGAAATTCATAACTTCCATATCGACATCAGCCTCGATATCCCAAATACCCAATATGGATTCATACTTTTTTTCTTGTGATAAAGCATCAGATGATCCTGATAGCATAACGACAGTAAAAATAATAAGTATTGGAAAAACACACATTTTTCTTCTCATAACGGCCTCCTGAATAATGATTTGATATTTAGTGAGAAATATACTCATTTCTTCTAAAGAATGTCAATAAGATAAACTAATAATTATTTTGACATATTATAATTACGTTGTGCGTACAGCCTTGTTGCAGTATCGCATTTCAGCTGCCCTTACAGCCTCAATCAATTTACGGTCTTGAACGGGTCTCTTCAAAGTCTTATTTATATCCGTTTCCTTTATACTTTTCGCATCCTCATGAATATCATTATCATATATCAGAATTGTTTCCGGTACTAAGACTTTTTCCTTGATATATAGATCATGGATATCTCGCATTTTCCGAATCAGGTTACCTCTAAAAAACTCAATATCCAATATAATTACAGGAAAACTGTATTTGCTGACAAGGTCATTAATTAAATCGGTTTCCTTTATAAAATTTGCATGATACCCGTCACTCATGAGGACGGACGCAAAATTGAGCCCTTCATTTTCAATTGTGTCCAATACCAGGATGGATTTCTTTTTCACAGCATCAGGATCACTGCTTTTCCGGATGTCAAGTATCTCAGAACCAAGTATATAATTCTTGGTTTTTACCTGAGAAATATCCGTCATTTGAATGATCAGTTCCTTGATTCTTTCGGCATGAGATCGGATCGCTTTAACTTTATCAGTAATATCAGGATTAATCGAACGGTCAAGTAGTAGTATTTCTGCATATCCCATTACTACCGAAAGTGGATTATTCACTTCATGAGCAACTGCCGCTAATGCTGCGGACATTTTTCTCAATACCTCAGCTTCGGATGCTTTCATATAAATCTTTTCGAGATCCAGGACTTCCGACGCTGTTATTCTTGCCAGTACAATTTCGTCAAATAAATCCCTGACCGGAGAAATAATTATTTCATACTTTTTCAATTCTTTACCGACTTGAAATTTTATATGCTGATAGGAGTCTATTCCGGTAATGAAAAGAGATTCAATTGATGATATTATTTTCCTGTTATCCTTACCGGGGAATAAACCGGTTAGGGGCATGTTAAGACAATCTGATACCGATCTGCCTATTAATTCAGCTCCTGCATGATTAATGGATCTGCAGATCAGGTGTTCATTAACAGTTAAATTGATCCTGACAGGATCCTCTTTTCGGCTGTTAACCTGACTCATTTACAGAAATGCTGTATTTATGGAAATAGATAGAATTGAAATAGCAATGTAAGATATTGTTGAGGTGAAATCAAGAAGTTTATGTTCGAAGGGTGTTTCTATTTATCGAGCATTTTCAGAAAACCTCCAAAGATTTCAATTACACTTATATCCTTTTCAAAATCCCAATAAGTTCTTGATTGAAGTGTAATGATCGATCTTTTATAATCTACAAATGCTTCAAGATACAGATTCTGGACTTTCCTGAATTCATCGAGCACGCGCGAAAGTTCCTGTGAGTTGATATCACTGTTAAGGAATTTCTCGAGTGACTGTTCATAAATTAATCTCGCCCGATTTGTATTCTCCTCAAGGGTTATCACCTGATTCTGTGAGGAAATCACATCCCTCAATGCAGATTTGATACCATTCGCTCTTTCAACTTTGGTGTTTTCAAGCCTGTTTACGGCATTTAGATAATGCATCTTTGCCGATTCTACGAAATACGAATTTCTCTTGTTATCCCAGAGGGGGAATGAAAATTCAAGATTCAGGCTCTGGGTTTTATTAAATTCTCTGAAAATATTCCTGAACTTAGTATCGTCTCTCTCAACGCCGTATGCTGCTATCAAATTTCCGCGGAACTCAGACCAGGAATCTACAAATTCAATCCCATCCCTGTGAAATTCAATGGAGATCTCCAGTTCTCTGAGAGACGGACTGTTTGCCAGGCCAATCTCCAGAGCCCTGTCCATATCTATCGGTATAGGTTCGATCTTCAGGTCAGCAGTCAGGTCGATCTTCTGGTCCAGGTCGATTCCGAAATTATGTTTGAATTCCATCTCTCTCTGAAATATCTCATCCTGGGTTCTGAGAAATTTGTTACTATTCAGCAGTAAATCTACCTCAAGTCTCAGTATTTCTGTCGAATCTATACTTCCGAATTCTAACTGCCTTTGAGCATCGTTTAGAGCAGATCTGCTGATCATGACTACCATAGAATCGATCTCAAGTTCTTTCTTTTTAGAAAATAGATCGTAATACAATCGGTTAAACCTTCCGTACTGCCTCAACAGATCACTAATGCTTTCAAGTTCTGTAACTTCAAAGTTCAGTTCTTCCCGCCATATAGATTTTTTGAGATGATTCCTGGTAAACAGCGGCTGCTCGAATTCTATATATAATTTGCTCTTGAATAACCGGTCTTCGTCCTTCTGGGCAAGAGTATTCATATTGCTTTTCAGGGAGAAATTTCCATTGGTGATTATCGGTTGTCCGATTTCCCATTCGATCTCCATATTTGTTTTTCGATCTGCTACATTAATCCAGCTTTCTGTCGAAGAATCGAAGTATCGGGTAATCGATTTGCTGAAACTCGGTAAATCTGCACTAATGTTGGAGTAAGACCTTAAAGATGCTCTTTCAGCTTTCACCTGGAGATATTCCTCTCTGAAATCATCGCGGATATTTAATAGGGATCTGCTTCTCTGGAAAGCTATTTGCATTGCCTCTTCGAACGAGAATCTCAAAACATCAGCTTGCTGACTAAAAGATTCCGAGAATATCAGAGTGGTTGCCGCAAAAAATATTACTATATTTATCAGTATATTTTTCATATTCTAATTATTATTCTCGTTGTTTTCAACCCTGCGTATTATTTCATTGATCTCTTCTTCGGTTACAAACTCACGGTTTTTCTGAAAATCCCACATGGTCATTCTATTTAATTCAATAATTGCTTCTTTATAATCAACGAGTGAGTTCAGCCACCTGTCAACGGTTTCAATTAATCTCTGTCTCGCAAGCCGGAGATCCTGTGCTTTGACCTCACTTTGAGCAAATTGTTCCTTTGTCAACCTGTAAGATCTCTGGGCGTTGTCCTGAGAGTCTTTCAGATTATCCAACCGGTTAATAGACTCCTGCAGACTGAAATATGCGTCAGATATTTCTCTGCGAATCTGCTTTGACTGATTATCCTGGTCGTTCAGGATTCTTTCTCTAATAACATTCTGCTCTGCAAGCCTGGCCCTGTTGCGTCCCCAGTCAATAATCGGAAGGGATAATTCCAATTTAATAGAGCGGCTTTGATTGTAATCTACGAGGATGCGGCTGAGTTCTTCTTCAATATTATCGAATCCAAATGTAAAAACTATATTTCCTCTTAATCTTCCCTGGCTTTTAATATTCTCGATATCAATATTTCTATTCCTGAGATCGAGCTCAAATCTTTTTACCTCGGGTCTATGCAGCATACCTTTTGACAATGCTTCTTCCAGATTAACGGTTATTATAGACAGATCTTCCTCTTCGGCGACAGCAATACTGATTGATTGATCCAATCCGATCTGCTGTTTGAATCTTTCTTCCCGGTTTTGTCTGTCGGCCCTTAATTTAAACAGATCGCTGTTAAGATTGTCTATATCCATCTGTAACTGAAGCAACTCAGTAGAATCAACACTTGATATACCGGTGCTTTGTTCAGCTTCAATAAATATCTGCTGAAGTTCGGAAAGAAGCTCTTCCTTCAGTTTTATCTGCTTTTGAAACCGGTAAAGATCATAGTAGATACCGGTCATCCACGAAAGAGAGCCGGATTTCCTGGATGCATAATTCAATCTTGTTCTCTCGAGGCGGATCTCTGCCTTTTCAAGATTATTCTTCAACCTGTTTGGCTGCAGTATCGGTTGTTCAAATTTCAAAAAAACACTTCCGATATAATCCATAGCATCATTGAACTGATCCAAAGTAGATAACTTTGCGTTAAAAGAAAGATTTCCTCCTGTCGGAACCGGTTGATTTACGACAAAATCTGATTTATATCTCAACTGCTTGGAACTAACGAATTCATGTGTTTCAGTTACAGAGTTATACTGCTGCGTTATCGATTCATCAAAAGAAGGCAGCGAAAAGCTCATATTTGCATTGGATCTCAAGCCGGCCTGCTGAGCTTTAAGGCTGTAATAATCTCCTTTAAAGTTGTTCTCGAGTTCTTTGAAGGTATAACTGGATTTAAGCGCAATATTCAGACTTTCATCAAAATTAAGCACACGTACTTCCTGTGTCAATGCTGTCTGGGAACAGAAAAGATATGTGAAAATAGTTGTAATTATCCTCAGTTTCATTAGCATTAATGCTCGCTTTCAGCCAGCAGAGTTTCAATCTTTTTCTCAATTTCTGCCCTGATTCGTATACCTCTCTCAAAATCATACTGTGTCTGGTTTGTAAGCCGGACCAGAGAATTCTTATAATCGACTATCAACCTAATGTATTCTACTTCTGCTTCATAGTTTTTATTCACCGCCAGAAGGACATCCTCTGTTGAAATCTTATCATTTCTGAATTCGGCAATAGCAATATCAATGACTTTCTTTGAGATCTCCCGTGCCCTGGAAACAATCTCGATCCTTCTTTTCATATTGTTTATAGTGTTTATATTTGCCATTATCTGCCGTTTAGTGTCTGATATGTCATTCTGAAGGTCTCTTTTTGTAGCTTCAAGCTGTATTTCAGCAGATTCAACCCTGAAGCCGTTTCTTCCCCAGTCCCATACCGGGGCGAAAAACGATAGATTGAAACTTTGAGATTGATCGAATTCGTTAAATTGGTCTGAAAATACCTGCGCCGTTTTGTCCAGTCCTAATGTACCGGATAGGTTTCCCTTGAATTCACTCCAGCTTTTAATTTCTTCGATCCATAAACTGTCTTCTTCGATCTCGATCTTGATATCGCGAATACCTGTGTTGTTGTTTAGACCCTCCTGTACAGCATATTCTTCGTCTATGTTGATAGGTATGTATTCAAGCTCATCCGGTATTTCGAATTCCTCTTTAGAATCGAGTCCTGTGAACTGGATCAGGGCTCTCTTAGCTTTGTCTTTTTCAGTGTCTGAAGAATATACCCTGTCCTGACTGTTATTCATCTCGACTTCAAATTGCAGAAATTCCCGTTCAGAGATACTCTGAGCATTGTATTTCTGAACTGCGATATCTCTTAATCCACTTATCAATGCCGCATTATCGGTGTTGACCTCATGCAGTTTGTTAGCCTCGAACAGGCTATAGAAATTATGAGAAAGCGTATTCCTGTTTCTACCTCTTCCCCAGCGCTCCCTTACAATTCCATTGCCAAAAATTAGGAAAACCCTGGACCGGACATACTCGATCTTTGCGCCTTCCAGTCTTAATTGAGTTTCGTAAATATTCCTTCGAAGTTCATTGGATGTAAAAATCGGCTGGTCCAGCTTGAAGAACATCCGGGTTGTGTAATCTGTATCTGATCCGGACTGGTTGAACCTGTCCATGTTCATGTTTGCAGACAGTTTTCCGTTAGTCCAGAAGGGCTGGGTAATGCTTAACTCCGCTTCATACTTATCAGTCTTTGTATCGTAAAAATCAGACAGCTGAGTTTCACTGTTATACTGTTCTGTAACTTTCTGATTGAATTCAGGAGCAGTCAGCTGCAGATCAACTCTTGATTTCAATCCGGCAAGTGCCGCATGATACCCAAAATATCTTCTCTTGAGATTCAGTTCAACATTTTTTATCGTAAAACTGTTGTCTATGGTTATTTCAGCAAGATCCTCAAAAGTCAATAGTCTGGTCTGCTGGGCTTCCAGATCTGAGAATACAGTAAATAATAGCAGTATTGTGAAAAGCGGGATACAATGTGAATATTTTAGGTCAAAAAGTCTATTCATTTGATTAATTAGCAACAAAAAACACTTATCCGAGATATACTTGATCATTATTGAGCAAACAGCATCAATTATTCTATTACAACTTTAACCAATATAGATTCAAATAAAATCCGGTTAAAATTGAACTATAATCAATGCAATTATTATACCAGACAATTTAAACTTCAGGATAGATAATTTAACTGGCTCTAATGATAAGACCTTTGTCTCCCCTGTAACCATCGAAGTCTATGAATTCGAATCCTTCAAATTGGTTTTTAACGAATTCCGGCGACCAGGAATGAACATAAAAATGATGTTTCTTACTGACTGTAGTCAAGGGAGCTATCAGGAAAATACCTTTATCACTCATACACCCCTTGATCGTATTTAAGGCAGAGACCAATTTCTCCTCCTTAACAATATGCTGAGACACATCTATCATCGTAATCAGATCGTATTTTCCCTCAACCTGATCACAGGTTATGTCACGTTTAATAAAATTGAACTCGGGAAATTTTTTCATGTGCTCTTCAAAAAGCACATCCGCAATATCTAATCCTGTATAATTCTTGACTCCTTTGTCATTTAATATCTGTGTATAGAAAGCGCTACCTACACCGATCTCAAGTACTTTTATATTGTTTATTTCTATTTCTTCCTTTGCAAGGATTTTTTCAAATGCCGAACCTGCTTCGATATACATTGCTTCATTCTCTTCTACGGTTTTGCTCTCATCCCCGGCTCCCTGAAGATTATAGCCATACTTCCTGAACCGGTCATTCCAGTATTTATCAGCGTCATATCCACCTTCTTCCCCATATTTGAGCGGGCCCAGAACGAGCTTGTATACAGCTCTTTTGATAAAGCCTGTCGGATCATTTATGAATTTATTAAAATATGACATATGATAATCAGAATAAAATTATGACGGAATGATCTCCGTTAAGCATGTTTACCAGATAGTTAGATATCGTCTTTACTTTGTCCATCCATTAATTCCGGGAAATACAAAATATAAGATTTTCTGAAAAATCTAACAAGCAATTTCTTGATATAATTTACAGATCTGAATATTTTCAAATTTTTTTTGTATCAATTTAATTGTTTTAGCGTTTAAGAATTATTATCTTAACTACTCATTAGAAAAGGATGTATTGATGCTGCATGCAATTACAGGATTTTTAGCAGGTTCGGTTCACGTTGTTTCGGGGCCAGATCATTTATCAGCCGTAGCGCCGCTCTCGATAGAGAAGGGGAGATCATCATGGAAAATGGGGCTCCTATGGGGTGCAGGGCATACTGCCGGTGTTCTCATTGTAGGATTGATAGCGCTTCTGGGCCGCGAGATAATACCGATTGACCTGATTTCCCACTGGAGTGAGAGAATAGTGGGTGTAGTACTAATCGGTATTGGTATCTGGGGAATTAAAAAAGCCCTGAAACATAAAGTACATATGCATAAACATGACCACGACGGTAAAGAGCATACTCATATCCATACACATAATACCGAGATTCCGCATACCTCTGCCGGTGCACATAAACACACTCATGCTGCTCTTGCTGTAGGTATCATTCACGGTCTGGCAGGAAGCTCACATTTTATAGGTGTTTTACCGGCGCTCGCTTTACCGTCAACTTCAGCTTCAGTTTTATATCTTGGCGGGTATGGTGCCGGTACCATAGCGGCAATGGTTGGTTTTACCGCTGTTCTGGGTGTAACAGCAAAAAAACTTGCTGCAAAAGGAGTACATATTTATAAAAAAATGCTTATTTCTTTCAGTACAGCGGCGATAGGCGTCGGCGTTTTCTGGCTGTTTATGTAGATGGGGAGAAGTTATAAACTGGCTGACCAGTAGTCTTCCGTTTTCAAAAATAATATAAGTACCCCGGAGAAAAAAATCTCCGGGGATAAATTAGACTAATTATATACAAATTTCTGATCAGGACTGTTGTAAATACCAACAAGCATTTCGGAAAACTCTTCTATAGAAGTTTCAGTAGTGTTGCTTTCATTCCTTTCTTCCAGCGGTTTTATCAATCCATCGTTTAGTGATCTTATCATTTCAATAAAAATATCCGCATGATCTTCCCTCATACCTGTCTGGAGCATCCCGTTTTTTGCATCATCATATGAGGTTTCTATATACTGCAGGTCAGCCATTCCAATCTTCGATCCGAAGATATGGGTGAACTCACCAAAGGATACATCACGTTCTCCGAGCAGATAATTCACGTTTTTTCCTGTAAAAGTAGAATTAATGAGCATTCTGCTGACAACATCTCCAATATCCTTTGTAGCAACCATAGCGATTTTTGCATCCTTTTTATATGGCCCACCGTTAATTCCTTTAGATTTGATGATAGGTATATATGTAAACAGGTTTTCCATGAAGAATGCGGCCCTTAAATGCATAACATCGACATCTGAAAGATCGTTAAGCATTTTTTCTGCAGAATGCAGGCCTTTGATCGGGCCGTTATTGTCAGGCAATTCGGCCCCTACGCTGCTCAGAAATACAACCTTCTTAACTCCGGAAACTGAAATTGCATTGACAGTACTCCTGCTAACATCATACTGGAATTGAAAAAAATCTTCTGCTTCGTAGTTAGGCGGGATCATGACGAAAACAGCTTCAGAACCTGAAAAAGCTTTGGAAAGAAAGTCTGTGTCAAGTGCATCTCCAATTGCCGGTTCAGCACCTTTTGATACAAGTTCCTCGAGTTTTTTACCGGATCTGCCAATTACCCGGACCTTTTTACCCTCAGACAGCAGATTTGAAGCTGCTCTTCCTCCAATATTACCTGTTGCACCCATTAATGTATACATTTTTACTCCTTTATATCTGGTTCGGTTTTTCTGATAGTTACAGATAAGAGAACAACTTCACCGGATTTAATGTTCCGGCTGAATGGCATCATGAATTGTGGTCGAACCAATTAAAAAAAAACAAGGGAGATAACTCCCTTGCTTTCAAAATAGATTTCAATATTTCAGACTTGCTTCAGATGAATGCAAGCAATACTGTATATTTATCGTTTTTTTCGGTTACCGTTTGTCAGTACCTTTCCATTCAGATTCCAGGTAATTTCACCTTTGTCCACTGCAAATTCACCATTGACCATTACGTAGTCGATCCCTTTTGAATGCTGGTGGGGATCAAAGAAAGTTGCTTTATCCTGAATTGTGTTCAGGTCAAGGATCACTATATCTGCACAATATCCTTCATGAATCCTGCCCCTGTCTTTGAGCCCCATAATAAGAGCAGGAAGTGAAGTGGAAGCCCTGATAGCATCTTCCACCGACATAATACCTCTGTTCATTGCATAGTGCCTGATCTTTCTTGGAAAAGAACCGTAGAATCTTGCGTGGATCGTGGGACCGTCATTTGGGATAGTGATACTTGCATCGGTTGATGTGGCGCACCAGGGTTGAGCGGAGAATGCCTCAACATCAATTTCCGAAAGTGAAAAACCACGGAGTCTTGCTCCTCCTGGACGTTTTTTGTCTCCCTCGAGCTGTAATTTTATTGCCATGTCGACCGGATCGATATTAAATCGTTCAGATAACTCAGCAAGGCTTTTTCCGACAAAACTTTCATCCGGATGGTCCATAACTAATATATTCTGAGCGCTGCCGCGTCTGTTGATCTCATGTTTTATATCTCTTCTTAAGTCTTTCTCGTATTCCGGATTTTCAAGTGTTCGTTTCAATCCCTCGACGGGTTTATTAACGCCCTGCCATTGAGGCTGGTCGCTGTTTCGGTCTCCAGCCAGAGCCCAGCGGGGTATCAACAATGTATTTCCATCAGTTCCTGTTGTATTGTATGGATAGCAGTCAGCCCAGATGTCGACACCTCTTTCTCTTGCCCGGTTTATCAGGTGAATGACTGCCCGGCTGGTACCCCAGTAGTTTGCGCCTTTGACCTTTATATGGGTAACGACTGATCTTACACCCGTTTTTTCACTTACTTCGATTATCTCTGCAACATTATCGAGCATAGTCGGGGGGCCCGGCTCATGCTGACTTGGTATATACCACATCGGATCCTGGCCGGATGCACGTTCATGTGCAATGTATACACCGTTATATGGTTTTACCTCTTTAAGTAGTTCGATGATCTCTTCTGTTGTGCTCCACCTGGCAGGTATATACTCAAGACCGGTAGACATTCCCGACGCCCCATCTTCCAGCGCTTTTTTGATCAACTTCCGCATTTCCAACATTTCATCGGGTGTAGCTTCTCTCCTTGAATCCCTCCCCATAACCTTAGACCGGACATTATTGTGGCCAATCAACAGCATTGCATTTGGGCCGATCCCATGGTCAGTCAGGGCTTTTCGTTGAAGGGCGATATCAGTCGGCCCATGCCCACACTGGTTCGAGACGACAGTAGTAATTCCCTGGCTGATAAAATTCGGCGCAAAGAACCTTTTTTCATCTCTTTCCCTGCGGGTCCAGACTTTTTCATTCCTGACTGCATCATAAGCATGATCGTGAATATCTATAAAACCCGGAACAACTGTTTTACCTGCTGCATCGATCACGCGTCGGGCAGGTGTGTAATCGTCAAGATCACCGATGTATGTTATTTTTCCGTCCTTAATGGCTATATCCGCATAAAACCAGGGATTCCCCGTACCGTCAATTACCATTCCATTGATTATAATTGTATCATATTGATCACCTTGATCCTGAAAATTAAGAAAGCACATTACACCAATTAGTGTCAGGATCAGGAGATACTTTTTCTGAGTGGACATTTTTTTCATAGTCTTTACCCCCGGGGTGATTAGATTAGCTTAATGTATCATGTAATATAATAATATACAATACTGTGTATAAAAATTCAAATTTTATCAGAAAGGTTTTTTTCTGAAACAAAATAGGAGTTCAGTCGTTATTTATTCTATAATATAGAACGTAGAACAATAATACATAGAGGCGTTAATGAACGAGATATCAAAAACAGAGGAATTGATCCTTCTCACTGTCTGGAGGCTTCAGGATGATGCTTACGGTGTAACGATCAGAAAATACCTTCAGGAAGTGACCGGGAAAAAAATCTCTATAGGTGGGATCTACGTTCCTCTGGACAGATTGGTTAGAAAGGGATACCTTAAATCCTTTCAAAGCGATCCAACAGCGGAAAGGGGAGGAATGAGCAAAAGAATGTATAAGCTGACCGAATCAGGGCTTGAAACTCTTAATGAATCTAAAAAGGTTCATGATACTCTGTGGAGTGATCTGCCTAAGGCAAAAGTAGTTAAAGGAGACTGAGCTTGCCGGGAAGATCACCTGAAACACCACGGCTGGGAAAACAGCTGCTTTACAGAATGCTTGAAAAGTCCTCAAGGTATGATATTCTTGGTGACTTCGAAGAAGAGTATAAGACCAGGCTGGAGTCTTACGGAAGAGGAAATGCACTTGTATGGTACTGGGGACAGGTCTCCAGATCGATCCCGGCATTTTTCTACAATTATGCTGCATGGAATCTGGTAATGCTCAAAAACTATCTAAAGACATCAATAAGAAATCTGAAGTCCAACAGGGGATACTCCATACTGAATATTGCAGGACTTATATTGGGTATGGCATGCAGTCTGGAACTGCTGCTCTGGGTGATCCATGACCTTAATTTCGATAGTTTTCACGATAAGTCGGACCGTATTTACAGGCTGGTGGCGGAGATTAAGGGAGACAGGTTATATGATAAAACCGCCAGAGTACCGTCAAATCTGGGTTCGGTCCTGACGGAACTATATCCCGAAGTCATAGAATATTCCAGCTATATTGATAGAGATAGGTTTGTCCCGGTGGCGTACGGTAGTGAAGTTTTTACCGGGTATAAGGTTTTTTATTCTGATTCTACATTTCTGAGTCTTTTCTCTTTTCCATTGTTTATTGGAGATAGTGACAATGCTTTATCCGGGAACGATCCGGTTATATTGACTGAGAGAATGAGCAAAGAAATATTCGGTGATATTAACAGTATAGGCAAGATCCTGAAGATCGACAGAAGGGAATGTACAGTGACCGGTATCATGAAAGATATCCCCACCAATTCACATCTACAGTTTGACTGTGTCACAAGGTTCAGATCATTCCCAAAGGATTCGGGATTTAACAATTTTGTATCTACGGTTTACGGGACATATGTTTTGCTTGATGAAAAATGCAATCCCGGCAATTTGGAAAAAGCGATCTCCAATGACAGCCTTCTATATGCAAGAGTCAATATTCCGGAAACGAGTCTTTTTCATTTTGATATGAACGGTATAACACTCCAGCCGCTTGAAGATATATACCTGAATTCTCAGGATCTCAGGGGAGACCGGGCAGTGACAGGCGAAATAAGAGAAATATATATACTCATTTCACTTTCTCTGATTACAATGATGGTGACTTGCATGAATTTTATCAATATTACATCATTGAGATCTCAAATCAGGCTGAAGGAAGCTGGAATGCGGAAATTGACCGGAGCCCGGAGAAAACATCTTTTCAGGCAGTTTTTCTGCGAATCGATTATGGTATTTTTTACCGCAGCATTCTTCGCTGTAGTAATTGTTTATTCAACACTTCCCATATTGAATGAAGCAGTTTCCAGAAAACTGACACTAGCTCTGTTATGGAAAGAGAACAATATTCTTGTACTGTTCGGGGTATTATTCTTTACAGCATATATTACAGGATATTATCCGGCTGTTTTCATGTCGTCTGCAAAACCTCTTTTGTTGTTGAAGAACGAGATATGTTCAAGTCTAAAAAGAGGGCAATTTATCAGAAGAGCCCTGATAGTCATCCAATTGTCGACTTCTACTATTCTGATTATGAGTTCTGTCATTATTTTCGATCAGATGAATTTTGTCAATAAAAAAGATCTTGGTTTTGACAAAAATGATATTCTGATAGTTGGTGTGATTTCTGATCATGTCAATAACATGAAACCACTGATCAAAAAACTTTATGAAAGTCCGGATATAATGAATGTTACTGTTGGGCCCCGTCCGATCTATCACCAGATCGGCAGTACATCCGAAGTATCGGTGGAAGGCAGGACTGTTAAGCTTGAGCAGGATATTCAATGCTATAATATTGACCATAATTATATTGACACTTACCGCATGGAGCTTGTTTCAGGTATAAATTTTAATATTGAAACAAAGATCGATCCTAGCGAATATATTCTGAATGAAGAGGCTGTAAATATCCTGGGCCTCCGGTCTCCGGTCGGTAAGAAGATCAGTATTAATGGAATTGCCGGCAGTATTATAGGGATCATAAAGAACTTTCATCACAGTTCTCTGCATGATAAGATTCAACCGGTTGTTTTAAGGAAAGGAGATTCAAAAGCCGTAAATATCAGGCATAAGCCAGGCAGAAGAACAGAGGCTGTTGAGTATATTAAGGCTGTTTTTACTGAGAAAGTGCAGGATTATCCGTATAACCATATCTACCTTGAAGATACTCTAAACGAATTCTATACCGGTGAAACCAGGATCGGAAAGGTGCTCAGCACGGTATCTCTTATTACTATAATAATAGCCTGCCTGGGATTTTACAGCCAGGCCTCTTTCTCTTCGGAACGAAGAACTAAAGAATTAGGGATACGCAAGGTGTTCGGGGCATCTCTATTCAGTATTGTGCGTCTTCTGGCCTTTGAGATCGCAATTCTGATTATTATTGCAAATGCTATAGCAATTCCATTTTCATGGTACCTGATATCATTTTGGTTACAGAACTTTGCATACCGGACAGAGATCGAACCAGTATTGTTTTTTCTTACAAGCCTGACTGTAACATTTACGGCATTGTCATTTGTAGGATCACAGGTATTGAAGGCCGCAAAATCCTTTCCGGTTAAATGTCTTAAATGCGAATGATCGGTGCAAAATAAATATCCCTGCAGGAGTAGATAAATGATTTTTCGAAATACAATGATCATTGTTTTATTAAAAGTTATGATTATCCCGGTATCAGGGATAGCGCAGGATCTGCATGAAGCAGTAAATAACGGTAACATAGAAGAAGTAAAAGTCATCCTCGAATCAGATCCTGAAAAACTGGAATCACTTGATAAAGGAGGTTATACTCCTCTTATCAGAGCGGTAATTCACGGGCAGTCGGAAATTGCTGAATACCTGATAGGAAAAGGAGCCGACCTGGAAGCAAAAGAGCGCCACAGGATGACTCCGCTATTCTGGGCGATAAATCAACAGCACTCAAGTATAGCAAGAATGCTTATCGAAAAAGGTGCGAATGTAAAAGCAATAAACACTTTTCAGGCTCAACCAATTATACCTGCATCTGAGCGCAATATGATAGATATAGTAGAACTACTGATCGAAAAAGGTGCAGATGTAAACGTTATGAGCCGAATGGGGAGCGCAATCCACAGAGCGGCATTCAAAGGAAATGCCGAGATCGCAAAGATCCTTGCTGATAATGGAGCAAATTTGGAATCTATCATACGCAGTATGACGCCGCTGCATTTAGCCTGCAATTCCGGTAAGGCGGAAGTTGTTAAACTGTTGATCGAAAAAGGTGCAGATGTAAATGTTCTTGGAAGATATATGCCGCCTCTGGTATACGCTTTAAGAAGCGGCCAGCCGGGAGTAGAGGAATGCGCAAAAATCCTGATCGAAAACGGTGCGAATGTGAATAATCCAGATGGATACGGGGATACTCCACTTATTTATGCTGTTAGGAAAGGACTGGTTAATTCCGTTAAACTGCTGCTGGAAAATGGTGCAGAACAGGGAATTATCGACAGGAAATATTACCGTACATTGCTGCATTATGCGGCTATAAACGGGTATTCTGATGTTGCTAAGGTTCTTACTGAATACGGTATTGATAAAGATTGGAAAGATATTTACGGTAAAACAGCTCTTGATTACGCAGGGAAGCACGGAAATAATGAAGTTGTTCAGGTGTTGATCTCTGCGGGAGCCGGTAAAGACAATATGGTGAAGATTAAAAGCAGCAATGGATATCTGAGTAGAAAACTAAAAAACGGTGAGGCTTATATATGGTATATGGATAACAGAGGGTGGACAATAAAAACAAAAGATTATCTTTTCGTTTTTGATAACGAAGAAACAGGAAGAAGACCAGATACCCCTAAGCTGTCAAATGGATGGATTTCCAGTCCCGAGATTTCGGAATATAAAACTTTCGCTATATATTCCTGCTACCATGCAGATCCAAACACTCTTGAATTCATACACTCAATTGAAGATGAAATGAATGATATTACATATGTCCAATATGCCGGAGACAGGTGGCGGGGAAACAAAAATACTTTTTACCTCGATACACAGGAAACAAAGGTGTTCGATGATGTTGAGATAAACAGCGCAAGGATGTCTGAGAATTCCTGGACCCTGGATTATCTTGTCAGATCAGGTAAAATATCGTTCTATTATCCCGGTTTTTACCACAATGATCTGGAGACATTTAAGAAAGAAATTGACCACTTTTCCGGGAAATATGATCAAATAGACTTTGCATTCATATTTATAACTCCCGGTCAGAGAAATGAATTTGCGGAATATATGATAGAGAAGTTGAATCCTGCGGCAGTTTTTCCAATGGATCCTAATCGCAGAGTCGAACATTTTAGGGAGACGGTACACAAACTGAAAGCCATTTTTCCGAATGTTAAATTCGGTTGCGCTGAAAACTCAGGAGATATGTTCCATTTCAAGGGCGGTAAAATTAAATGAGATTCTTCATATTCAAAGCGATCCTTTTTACCCTTTTATTGAATTCAGCGGCTAATGCCCAGAAACTTGGAGTCTTACCGGATATTGAAAAGCCTGTGTTACTATTCTCAGACTCATCGAGGATTTATGTTACAGAAAAAGATAAGATCTGTATTTATGATATAAACGATCTGCGTCTTGTAAAAAAATTCGGTAGGACCGGCACTCGTAACGGTGAATTCAGGCTGCAGAGAGGCAGCACAAGGAGCATTATGGTAGATGTCAGCAATGGTTTGATCACCGTTACAACTGAAGGACGTATGTCGGTGTTTAACAATAATGGTGATTTTATTAAAGAACTGGAGATACACCCCCAGATCGATACAATAAGACCATATAAGAATATGTATATCAGTTCAGCATATTATATCAGGGTGGGAACAGGTAAGTCAGAAGAATACTTCACTATCCATACTCACGGTGAAGAAGATATGACCCTGAATAGGGAATTTTACAGGAGTGGGCTTGGACAGGGTACTGCAATGGGATTAGGAACAGACGGGGATTTTGATATTGCCCTGTTTCCGAGTACTGTTGGTTTCCAGATTTCCGGAGATAATATCATAATTGGAGATGCAGCAAAGGGATTTTACTTTGCTATTTATGATCTTGAAGGAAATCTGAAAAAGGAAATAGAGAAAGATTTTGTAAGAGTTCCTGTTTCAGAAACCATGAAGAACCTTGCTCTTGATAAATACAAACAAAGAGCAATATATAAAAAGTACAGCGAGCTAATTGAATTCGAGATACCGGAATACCTGCCTGGATTCAGGGATTTTAAAGTCTACGAAAACAAGATATTTGTTTATTTATTTTCTCAAAATGAAAAGAGCCGCACGGTAAGGATTCTCGACCTTTCCGGAAATGAACTTGGAAGTTATGAAGTGCCTTTGAGTGATCATTCAACTTTTCAGAATGATAAGTACTTCTACTTAAAAAAGAACAGATTTAATGAATGGGAGATATTTGTCCACGATCTTTCCAATAAATTAAGAACAGCAAAATGAAAGTCCGAGCAATCCATATATTTTTTATGTTTATAATACCTGCATTTATTCAATTCTGTGGAGATTCTGAGATTGAGACACATTTCGATGAGGATGGCAGAAATTCACTTCATATAGCAGTTCTGGAGAACGACCTGGAAAAAGCAATCGGCATCATATCCGATACATCCTTAATTAATATGCAGGACAGGTATGGATTCACCCCCTTGCATTATGCATGCCGGGCGGCAAATCTAAACCTTGTTGAAATTTTATTGTCAAAGGGTGCTGCTATTAATATTTTAAACAATTATAATGAAATTCCGCTGCATTGGGCGGCTATAAAGGGGCAGGATAATATTGTTGAATTACTACTTGCCGGAGGTGCCGATCCGTTCATGAGAGATAAAGGAGGCAGGACGCCGGCGGTAGCGGCTCTTGACGGCGGACTAATAGATACTGCTAATTTGCTATTTCCTTTGCATCAGTCGATCAGAAATAACGATAATTCCCGGTTCAAAGAATTAATAAGGACACATCCTGATCTTGTCCACAGTAGAGATGGTTTTGGATTCACTCCTCTTCATGCGGCATATAAATGTGATAATGTAACGGCAGTAGAATTTTTGAAGAAGAATGGAGCAGATCCTGAATTGAAGGATGATTTCGGTTATTTACCGGAATTTTACTCAAAGGTATCCAGAAATAAAAGTAGAGGATATATTTCATTTAACCGTAAGACTGAAGAAAAGATCGATACATATATATATCATGAGCTGCAGAAATATGACAATATAAATTTGGGACTCGTATTAAACGGAGAAATTGCACTGACAAAAAATTACGGAAAACCAGGCCTTAATAAAGCATATGCTTACGGCTCCGTTTCGAAAGCACTTACAGGTATGATAGTAATGCAGATGCTGCAGGAAGGTTTAATCAAGAGTCTGGATGATAATATATGGGAATATTCTGACAGGTACATTAACAGTCTGCCTGATGAATACGGTGATGCAGACCTGACATTCAGACACCTTATTATTCACAGGAGCGGAATACCTCATAATAATGAGCAGACCTGGAAGAAGGGAAAATTGAATCTTAGATTCAAACCCGGTGAAAACGATATGTATTCAACGCCGGCATACGGAGTGATAGGGCAGGTTCTGGAAGATATTGCAGATCTATCGTTTGATCAGCTTGTCAAGAATTATATTGGACGACCTGTCGGAGCAAGTTCTTTTTGGGCTCAAGATCACTTTCGGGCTCCCGGTGCAAGAATTTTCTCTAATATTAAAGATATGGCACTTTTTGCCCGGGGAGTGGTCAATAATATTTATATCCCTGAAAATGTACTTCGTGAGCAGGTTATGACTAAGCAAAGCAGGCTCACAGGAATCAGCTGGCAGATAGATGGATCCGGAGAGGACGATATTAAGATCTTTCACGGTGGTTCAAACGGTAAACCGCAGGCATACCTGGCAATAATACCGGCTAAGAAGTTGGCAGTATGTATACTCGCGACAAGAAAAGACAAGTACAGTTTTGAGCTAGGGAGACTTGCAGATGATTTACTGGGATTTATGGAAAGACTAAAAAACAATAACAGTTAGAAAGAAGCTGATACATTATAAATATGGTCAAAGATCCTAAAAATCTGAAATTACCTAAGTCAGGACTGTTTATTCTGAAGATAATTCTCAGCTACAGTTATACAGGGAATATAGTTGGAGATTTTGAAGAAGAATATAAGGTAATCAGAGCTCAGCACGGGAGATCAAAAGCATTCTTTTGGTTCTGGAAGCACATCATTGTTTCTATGCCGTCACTGATCAATAATTCTTTTTTATGGAGGTATGCAATGTTTAAGAACTATCTGAAAACCGCAGCCAGGAATTTCACAAGGAATAAACTCAATTCGCTGATCAATTTAATAAGCCTTTCAGTAGGGATTGCAGGCAGTATTTTAATCTTCCTGTTTATTAGAAATGATATTACTTATGATACATTTCATGAGAGGAGTGAGGATATTTATCTTATAACTCGTCTTGCGGAAGGGCAGTGGGGCACAAAGTATATAGGGGATACACCGGCGGCGTTGGGACCGGAGTTAATAAATGATTATCCGGAGATCGAATATGGTTTCAGGCTTTTAAAGGCAACAACATCAATAAAACAGGGATCTGAAGAGAATAGAGAAGATCTGTATTTTGCCGATCCGGCTATTCTGAATGTGTTTAACTTCAACATGATAGCAGGAGGAGATGTATCCTCTCTGGACTCTCCTGACAGGGTGCTTTTAAGCAAAGGTTTATACGAGAAGTATTTTAGTGACATTGATATACTTGGTGAGAATATTCAGCTAAAGATTTCAGGAAATTATGAGAGTTTCACCATCGCAGGAATATATGAAAATTTCCCGGAGAACTCAAGCGTAAAACCGGAAATGATCCTCCCGTTCGAAAAGGCGAGGATCATGGTCGGTGAGGAAGTCTATAACGACTGGCAGAGATTTACATCAGTATTCATTGTGAGACTTGTAGAGGGCACAAATAGCAGGGATCTCCAGAATAAATTCCCCGATATTATAGAAAAATATGATCTCCATAAAGATATGACGACACTGGGTGTCGGGAAACAAACCGGAACGCTTGTTCCTTTTAATCTGAGTGAATTTCACCTGAACTCACAGATAGTTGAAAAGGATATATTAGAGCCCCAGAGTTCTTCCATATATTCAGTTATAATGGGCGGACTTGGAATACTTATTATATCAATTGCCTGTATTAATTTTATGAACCTATCAATAAGCCAATCGATAAAAAGAGCAAAGGAAGTAGGTATCAGAAAAGTAATTGGTGCTTATAGAAAACAACTTATTCATCAATTTTACATTGAAACTATTTCAATGAGTGCAGCAGCGCTGGCGGCAGGGCTTTTATTAGCACGACTCTTACTCCCTCTCTTCAATTCACTTTCAGAGAAGAACCTTGTCCTGGATTTCAGGGCAGACATCGGAACTTTAACAGCGCTTTCCATCGGTATAATTGTCCTGGGATTATTATCAGGTTCGTATCCTGCGTTTTTTCTTTCCAGGTTTAGACCTGCGGCGGCTTTCAGAGAAGTAAAGGGATTCGGCGGATCGAGCTATGTAACACGTGCCCTGATAATAGTCCAGTTTACGTTATCTGTGATACTGATAGTCTCTTCTTTAAACATGAAAAGCCAGCTGGACTATATCAAAAATAAAGACCTCGGATATAATAAAAGTAATCTGGTAGTTATTAGCGCCAGAGGAAATATGATAAATACCCTGAAACAGGAACTTGCCTCCAGTACGAATATTCTGGGTGTCGGAGCAGCATCCGCCGGTATCTACAGGAATTTTGTAGGTATGCAGGCATTCAGAGATGCAACAAATGATGCATTCGTTGTATACCAGACATTCAGCACCGATCATGAATTTGCGGATATAATTGGGCTTGAACTGACAGATGGCAGATTCTTCTCTATAGACCATCCTACCGATTCAAGCGATGCAGTTATAATTAATGAAGCTATGGCTAAGCTCCATAACCTGGAACAACCTGTAGGAAGCAGGATCAGACTTACCTGGAACAGGGATTTTGAGGTGATCGGGGTGGTCCGTGATTTTCACTACAAATCACTACATAATGAAATCCAACCGATATTTATCAGGCTCAGAAGCCCTGAAGAACTTAACAGGGTTTATTTGAGACTGAACGGGAGTGATATCGAGGAGGCTATCAATGAGGTTGAAGGTGTATGGAAAAGTATGAATCCTCAGCAGACATTCAGTTACAGGTTTGTTGATGAGTCATTGAACCTTCTTTATACCGAGGATTCGAAATGGAGCAAGATCATTGTTTATTCTATGGTCTTCGCTATATTGATAGCCTGTCTTGGATTATACGGGATGGCATCTCTGATCGCTGTCCACCGCACAAGAGAATTCGGGGTAAGAAAAGTGCTTGGTGCGTCAGTTGCAAGACTTCTTGGATCGTTCAATCTTGAATTCATGGTATTGATTGTTATTGCCAATGCTGCAGCATGGCCGATCTGCTATGCTGCAATCGGGAAATGGCTCGAAAATTTCGCATATCGAGCTGATATAACATTTTCGTCTTTTATACTTGGGGGTATTATTTCCTTAGTAATTACTCTTTTATCAATAAGCATCCATGCTTTGAAAGCCTCCTTAGCCGACCCGGTAACAACCCTTCAAAGTGATTAAAGAAGTATTTTAAGATATAAACAGAGAGGAATTCTTGCTTTGAATTCCTCTCTATTACTTGATATATATGGAAGTTTCGGGCTGGGTACCTACCCGAATCACCCATCATGTAATACGGTTGAGCAGAGAAAATCCCTAAAGAAATTACTATTTTTTCACAAATTTGTCATAAAATCATTGAAAACATCAATTTAAATATGTATATAAATAGCTGAGTTTATAATTTCCACCCTAAAATACTATTGACAACTTGTCGCTATTCGTATATATTTTCTGTTTAAAAGTAAAAATTATTTTATTTTTGCGATTCTCGAGGAAGGAATTCTATAAATAAAACTTACATGAGGTCTGTAATGAAAAGACTTGGTACTGTAGGGATTCTAATATTTTTGGTTGTTTTCGTTTCTTCTGATCTTGTACATGCTCAAAGAGCTGTTTTCAGAGGAATTGTCACAGATCAGGAAAATGGGGACAGGCTTATTGACGCATCTGTACAACTGAGGTCCAAGGTGGGTCAGGTCAGGGGGATCCATACCGACTCACAGGGACGGTTTGAACTGCAGAATATCCCTCCGGGAGAATATACTCTGGAAGTTTCCTATGTTGGATACGGAAAATTGATCACTACGGATTTTAAATTTGAGGAAGGAGAAACAAAAAACCTGAATGTAGAGTTGAATCCGGTTCCTTTTGTGGCAAATCAGGTTACTGTAACGGCTTCAAGAAGGCAGGAGAAAGTACTTGATGCTCCGGCGTCAGTTACAGTACTTGAGTCAGAAGATATTGTTGCAAAAGAGGTGTTGACTCCTGCAGATAACGTAGTTGGACTTCCTGGAGTAGACGTAGTCCGGTCAGGACTGGGTCAAGGGAATATCGTTATGAGAGGATTCAATAATGTGTTTTCCAGTACATTAATGTCTATTGTGGATAACCGGATTGCACGAGTACCGTCTTTAAGAGTTAATGTTTATAATTTTATACCTACAACTAATGAGGATATAGAGAGAATAGAAGTTGTACTTGGACCGGCTTCAGCATTATACGGACCAAATACTGCAAATGGTGTAATGCACCTGATCACAAAATCACCTTTTGGTTCCGAAGGCAATAAGATAAGCATCAGCGGTGGTGAACGCAGCGTGGCTAATCTCCAGTTCCGGCATGCTTCCAGCCATGACGGTAAGGTTGGATTCAAGGTTTCCGGAAGTTATTTTCGAGGTAACGACTGGGAGTATACAGATCCCGCGGAAGTAGCGGCGAGACAGGCAGTTATTGACGATGGGGGAGATCCCGGCAAGATCGCCCAGAGGGATTTTGATATGGAGAAAATGGCAATCGAGGCCCGTCTGGATTTTCAGCCTACGGATGATCTTACAATGATTTTTAACGGTGGATTCAACAACGGCAACCAGATCGAACTTACCGGACTTGGAGCAGCACAGGCTATTGACTGGACATATTATTTTGCACAGGGAAGAATAATGTATAAAGATTTCTTCTTCCAGACCTTTCTGAATAAGAGCGATGCTGGGGACACCTATCTGCTCAATACCGGTGCAGACATTGTCGATAAATCATCTCTGGTAGTCTCTCAGGCTCAGCATAGCTGGAAAATGAATAATATTTTCAATTTTACCTACGGTTTGGATGTTCTATTAACAAAACCTGAAACAGAAGGAACGATCAACGGCCGTAATGAAGATGATGACGATATGACCGAGATCGGCGCCTATATTCAATCAGATACAAAACTCCATGATAAACTAAAGCTGGTTTTGGCCGGGAGATATGATGATCACAGCCAGGTTAAAGACCCGTACTTCTCTCCTAGAGCCGCTCTGGTGTTCAATCCAAAGGACGGACATACTTTCAGGGCAACATTTAACAGCGCATTCAGTACACCTTCGAACAATAACCTTTTCCTCGATCTCGAACAGAGAGCTAATTTTATTACTGGTATGGATTATGATCTTATGGTATACGGCTCCAGAAATGGTTACAGGTTCAGCAGGAATAGTTCTGGCCTTGGTGGCCTTTATATGCAATCACCTTTCCATCCTGCTCCGTCAACATATATGCCGGCTGATGCAACATTAATGTGGGCGGCTGCTGTAGGCGTTCTCCAGGCTGGCGGAGTTATTGACGCAGCAACGGCTGGTCTCCTAAATACTATTGCACCTAATTCCAGCCAGGTTAGCTCTAATTTAATGCTCCTGAACACTACAACCGGCTCATTTGATGCAACAACACCGAATTCAGTACAGGATATTGATCCTATCGATATGACCAAAACAAATACTTTTGAGTTTGGATATAAAGGTGTATATGAAAATAAACTGCTCTTTACTGCTGATGTATATCACTCAAGAATTAAGGACTTTACAGGACCACTGAGAGTGGAGACACCTAATGTGTTCCTGGATTACACATCCCTGAATTCTTATCTTGGAAATTTTCTTCCTGCTGCTAATGCTGCTGCACTTGCTGCAGGTATGGCCCAAATTCCGCTAGGGACAATCGCTCCGGAAAACCATTTAGATCCTTCTGATCTATTCCTGACATACAGGAACTTCGGTGATATTAATCTAACCGGGGCAGATTTCAGTCTTGGATTCTTCATAAACCAGAATTGGAATATTTCAGGCTTTGCATCTTTCGTAAGTAAAGACTATTTTACGAATTCAAACTGGCCAAGTCCAATTGCACTGAATGCTCCGAAAAAGAAATTCGGTGCTTCTATAGAATACAATAATTACGAGAAAGGTTATAACTGCCTCTTTAGATATCGTCACGTAGATAAATTTCCTGTGAATTCAGGCGTATATATCGGTGATGTAGATGCATATGACCTTTTTGACGTTAATATCGGTTATGAACTGCCGGTTGAATATAATACCAAGCTTACATTGACTATTCAGAACCTTTTTAACAATGAGCATTTTGAATTGGTTGGTGCACCAGAACTTGGCAGGCTTGCATTGTTGAGGCTGACGTTTGGATTCTAAGAATGGAAAACTGTCTCTGAAAGACATATAAACTCAGAGAATTACGAGTTGAAATATCATTAATAAACTTTAGGGGCTCAATTTATTGAGCCCCTGTTTTATTTAGAATATTATAATTGTTTACTAATCTTTTAGCGACTGTTTTTCTTTCAGAGAGCTAACTATCTTTTTTCCAGATTCCTCCGGGTAAAGATACTCTCCGGGATTGAAACATCGAACTCAACATCACTCATTATAAATTCAGTTTGGGAATTCTTCCTGAGTTCATCGGTCATAACTATATGAGTAGGGTAGAACCGGTCACCGATTTTATCAATTTTTTCCACATGAGAGGATTTCAAAAGTTTACCGGTTTTTGCATACATTTGCGATTTCACAGCAATAAACCTTTCTTTTTCTACAAGGATTACTCTCCTGTAATAAGTAACTTCCCTGTGTTTTGCGGTCAGTTCGAGTACGTAGCAGGACATGCCCCGAAAATCCTCTTCACCCGTTATTTCAGCAGAGTAATCGTCCTGAAGTGTAAGACGGTTCAGCATATCCTCATAAGAAAAATCACTCCCCATCATGCTCTGCCTGAGAAGATGACCGGAGATTTTTACGACTTTCTCGACACTTGGAAGGTACATCCAGAGTTCATCCTCAATCCGTAGATATTTTGTTCCCTTATCCCGGGCAGGAGAGTAAAATTCAACAAATCCCTTTTTCCTTCCAACGCCCCAGGTCTTCATCTCCTTGATATCAGTTCTACCCTGCTTGTGAATGATCATTTTTGATGAACTTATAACAGTGTTGGAAACCATGTTTTCGTCTATTCGGTCCAGAATTTCAGATGCACTAAGTCTATCCTGGGCATTTAATATCTGAGTATTTGGGGGTATATAGACCGTAATAAAAAACAACATTGTTAATTTCGCACGATATTTGATTTTAAATAGTCTCATGTTAGTGTGTCCTTAATGCTTTTGTTGGTTCTATTCTTGCGGCTTTCAATGCCGGCATATAAGCTGCAATTACTGTGATAACTACACCAATCAGCAGTGAGAATACCGCATAATACCACTTAAATGTTGCGTACAATGTTTGTCTTATCGGGAGGTTGAACTCCTGAACGGCCTCACTGAGCGATATACCGTAGTTAACCATATAGTACAACACGACACCGCCCCAGATCAGCCCGAAGATTCCTCCAATAAATCCGATCACAGCCGCCTCGGTCAGGAACATTTTCAGAACCTTGAATTTTCTCATCCCGAAAGAGGTAAAAACGCCTATCTCGCTAGTCCTCTCGAATACTGCCATAAGCATAGTATTAATTATACTGAAAGAAGCGATCAGGCCGAACAATCCGATGGTAATGGCATAAGTATAATTAATAATCGGAAGATACGATTTCCAGAGCGGCTGATCATACCATGGCATGACCGTATATTTGTCATCCAGCAGGTCAATAGTCTGCAGATAGCCGTTCACAGGTTCGATATTATCAGGATCGTCGGCAATTACAATGTATTCGGTTATCTGGTCTTCCATGTCTAAAAGATATTGTGTTTCATCCAGTCTCACAAAGAAGAATGAATTCATCATGGATGTCGGCATCTGTGAAATACCAGTCGCAACATAATTTCCGGCTGACATAGAACCGTATGCTGTTCTGGTTATAATGGTAATGGTATCTCCAGGTTCAATCCTGAGCTTTCCTGCTAATTCGGAACCCACAACCGCTTCTCCTGGTGAGCCTGAGAAATAAGTACCCTGTATGATAAAATCCTGTAGTCCCATCATCTGCTTTTCGGCTTCAGTATCGATGCCGATCCCGACACCAGGTTCATTTGCGTTGTTGAAATCGATTAAACCGCCGAATTTAATCCTTCCACTCGAGGCAACGACATGCTCATTTTTGTTGATTTCACTTTTCAGTTCACTGTAATTTTCAATTGATACTGTAAGGGAAAGCATTCTTTCCTTCAATTTGTATTCATTGTGCTGGATATTAATATGCCCGGTGATTTTATAATAGTCTTTGATCATGCTGCCGAAGGCACCGCCAATGTATCCGAGAAGGACGAATATCGAACCAACAGATATGGCTATTACCAGCAATGTAAGGAAAGTTCTTCGTTTATGCCTCATTACATTCTTTAACGCGAGCTTTATCAGGTATGAATTTTCGATCATCTTAATCTTCTTTTGCTGTTTTTTTTATATTGTTCTCAATGCTTCAGTCGGCACCAGTTTTGAGCTGCGGTATGCCGGGTACAATGCTGAAAAGAAAGCTAACAGGATTCCGGTGAAGAAAACGGACAAAATTACTCCGAAATCTATGTCTCCGTAAATAACAGGGCTTATAGGAAGATTGCCCATCTCAATACCGAAAGAATCCATTGAAAGGCCATGACTCTCGAAATAGTATCCGAGATAGCCACCCCAAAGGCATCCCGTAATACTGCCGAAGATACCTATATATATACTCTCCATCGTAAATAGAACGATCATCTTACCCTCTCTGAACCCCATTGCCATCAGCGTACCGATCTCTCTCGTCCGCTCATATACTGCCATTAACATCGTGTTCATTATCCCTGCTGCTGCCATCATAAGGAGAATGAGATATATGATCAGCCTTGCTTTCTCTCTCATTTTGAAAAACTTCATCAATTCTTCGAGTACCATTTCCCAGGTCCGAGTTTTATACAATTCCGGATCGATATTATTCATGATCTCTTCAGCAAGATCATCCGCGCGGTTCATATCGTCACCGAATACGGTGATTTCAGTTACCATTCCCCGCATATCAAGGAACTCCTGAGCTTTGTCAAGTGGGAAAAAGAATGCATTACTGTCTAGCTCAGGATTATTGAAATGGAATATACCGGCTATCTCTACGTCTAGGGCATTTATCGAATTGTATTTTGTACGAGTGATTATTGTCAAAAAGTCTCCAATCCCAACACTGAAGAGCCGGGCCAGATCACTTCCCAATAAGATTTTTTCATCGCCGGGAGACAGATAGCTGCCCTCAGTAACATGTTGACTCAGATTGAAGACTTCATCCTCTCTCTCAAGATTTACACCAAATCCGGTCAGCGCTAATTCATCAATTCCATCAGTGAGAGAGCATGGAAAAAGGATCTTTTCTGAATACTTGCGGACACTGCTGATGTTCGTGAGCCGCTCCATAAGAAATTCCGGATCAGAGATCGTATACTCCAGTCTGTCAAACATTGCTTCGGGATCGAAATCCCTGTGAAGGATTTTTACATGTCCGGTCCGTGTATTGATAGCAGTTCTGAGCGATCCGGTTTCGAAACCCCTTGTAAATCCAATAGCCATTATTGCAAGGCCGAGTATTATGGTTATCGATAGAAATGTCAGAAGTGATCTCCTGAAATTTCTGAATACGTTCCTGAAGGCTAATTTTATAATAAGTAACATTGAAATATCCGATCAATTTTGATTGTTCTGGTTGATCTCTTCTTTAATATTGCCATCTCGCAGAATAATAAGCCTTGAAGCCATATCCATTACCATTTTATCATGGGTGGAGAAAATAAAACTAATCTGCTGCTCTCTATTCAGCTTCTTCATTATCTCCAGGATAGACATCCCAATGCTTGAATCGAGGTTTGCTGTCGGTTCATCAGCAAGTATCAGCTTGGGTTGTTTGACAAGAGCCCTGGCTACAGCTACCCTCTGCTGTTGTCCGCCGCTAAGCTCGTTTGGCCGCCTGTGCATGAAATCTTTCAAGCCAACCTTTTCAAGAATTTCAGAGACCAGCTTTTGTCTCGCAGAATGAGAAAAACCGGATTTCAGCAAAAGAGGCAATTCAACATTTTCGAACGCTGTAAGGACTGGAATCAGATTAAATGTCTGGAAAATAAATCCGATCTTTTCATTTCTGAGGTCGGATAGCCTCTTGTTGTCCAGGTCTCTGATCTTAACACTGTCGACAGTGATATCACCTTCAGTCGGCTTATCAAGGCATCCTATGAGGTTAAGAAGGGTTGTCTTTCCAGATCCGGAAGGCCCGGCAATCGCGACAAATTCTCCTGTACCTATGGAAAGATCTATTTCATGAAGAGCAGTATGGATTAATTTCCCAATATGATAGTCTTTCCTGATTTTTTCAGCTTTCACAATTTCCATGATTATTCCCGATTGTTAAGTTTCCCGTAATGAGCTATATATATAATTTTATCCAGAAATATATTATTGCATTTCCCGAATAGTTCTCAGGATCAAGTATGTCCGGAGGATTGAATTCAGTCCCTTTCTCAGCGATAGGGATATAAGTTCCCAATGTCATTTCGGTATCAGTAAATATGGAATAACTCATACTTGGCATTAACAGGCTTCCTCTGTCATTCAAGTTTATGATCGATCCAAGTGAGAAAGAGAGATGCTCACTATATTGAAGCTGTGCCATAGTATAAAGATAATCTTTTCCGAGAAAAGGGCTTCTGCCTAATACTCGTCTATTGTAATCATAGTCGTTCTTATCAGCCGCTCCTTCGGTATCTCTGTAATACTCTCCCATCAGGAGAAGCATTTTACCGAAGTAAAATGAGTAATCCGCACCAATCACGATCTTATAATAATCAACCGAATCAAAAGCCCCGTCAACAACAGGTTTTTCACTGTAGCGCGCAAATTCTCCGGATAAGGTTAGGACCAGAAGGTCTGTTTTAAAATCAAAACCTATAATATCCTGCCTGAAATTCTCTGCAGCATTATGAAGAATCGTACCCGCAAAATCAGTTCTTTGCCAGTTGAACAGCATCCTTATACCTGCCCGTGAGTCTTTGATCTTTTCTCCGGC
>JANQEH010000230.1 GCA_028278455.1 bacterium | reverse complement strand
TCTTCAGAGAAATTCTTGATTACACTCTCTCAAGTATACTTTAAAGATACAGACACATCTTTCTTGCCGATTTATCGCCTTTTAATTACACTGCTGCAGAAAACAAAGAATGCGAAAAGGATGAGCAACGAGAATTTCTATCCAATATCAGGTATCGTAATATGTAATTGAAAAAGGATCAGGCGATTTATCCGGAGAAAACCATCTGATCTCTTGACTGGAAAGATGCCCGGATCACGCAGATCATGATCCAATGAATTTACTATTCATGCTTGAGAGAATCGACAGGATTTCTCAGCGAAGCCTTTACGATATGGTAGCTGATTGTTATTAACGCGATAGTAAGGGCGGCTGATCCCGATACCAGGAAAAGCCAGATCTCAATCTCCGTCCTGTAAGCGAAACCGTCCAGCCACTTGTTCCCCAGATGATAAGCAATTGGCCAGGAGATTATATTTGCAGTAAACACAAGGAGAATAAATTCTTTTGACAGGTTGAACATTATATCCTTTACTGAAGCGCCGAGAGTTTTTCTTATTCCTATCTCTTTAGTCTTGCGTTCAGCTGTATATGATATAAGTCCAAATAGACCAAATGCTGAGATCAGGATCGTCAGGATCGATGCATAATTAAATATCCTTCCGAATCTCTGTTCAAAACTGTATTGAAGATTGAAAGTCTCATCCAGAAAATGATACTCGAAAGGTGATTCAGGATTCAGACTAATCCATATATTTTCTATATAATCAATAACACTTCGCATTTCTTCTACATCAGGTCTCATTTTTACGTGAATGTATCTGAAATAAGCAGGAATCGATACAAGGATAAGCGGCTTGATCTCAGCGTGTAGTGATTCGAAATGATAATTATCCACAATCCCCAGAATCCTGCCCTGGTTTCTCCCGAATGAGATCAATTTACCGACAGGAGTATCATATCCGGTAATATCCCTGGCTTTCTTATTCATAATCAGGGAAAAATACTCCCTGTCCATGAATTCTTCCTGAAAACTGTTTCCTTCAAGAACATCTAATCCATAGGTCTCGATATAATCGTAATCGATTGAGGAAAACTCCATCATAATCTGTTCATCAGTACTTTTTCCATCCCAGTCAACTCCTACAGTTGCCAATATTCCCCTTGTAGGAAGATTTGATGAAGCCGTAACCTGAAGGATTTTCGAATTCTTCAGCAGCTCATTCTTAAAAGTATCGTAGTTTTGGCCTGCTGAACTGCTCAGATCCAGATAGAGAATCTTCTCTTTTAAATACCCGGGATCTTTATTCTGCATAAAATAAAGTTGTTTATGAACAATTACCGTAAAAACAATGAGAGCTATGGAAAGGATAAACTGTCCGACTACCAGTCCCTTTCTTAACAGCACACTTTTCCCCGCAGGATCATTTATCCCTTTTAACACGACTACCGGATGAAACGATGAGAGAAAAAATGCCGGATAAATTCCTGAAAATAATCCGGTAAATATTGTTAAGGCGATTATCAGGAATAAAATATCAAAATTACCGGTTCTCAATACCTGCAGTTCTTTTCCGGAAAGATCATTGAATACAGGAAGAATTAGATACACCAGAAATAAGGCCGTTAAAAGTGCTAAAAATGAGAAGATAACTGCCTCACTCAAATACTGAAATATCAATTGATCCCTGTGTGCACCGGATACCTTTCTGAGTCCTACCTCACGTGAACGGTTTTCTGATTGCGCTGTAGTCAGGTTCATGAAATTTATACATGCTATGAATAACACTAAAGCAGCAATACATGAAAAAATATAGACATATTTGATAGCACTGGATCCGGATAATACAATTGTCCCTGATATATCATAAAAGTGTATATCTTTTAACGGTTGTAATATCATGGCTGCATTTTCGTTTTCGGAGTTTTTATGGTAGAGAGCATCGATCTTGAGCTGGACCTGTTGCTTTTTGGATCCATTTGCCAGCAAAAGGTAAGTACTAAACGCGCCTACCCTCCAGTTGTTCCCATATCCTTCCCCGGGTAGAAAAGTATCTATGTTTTCGGCGTTTATAATGAAGTCAAATTGAAGATGAGAATTTCCCGGAATTTCATCAAGTACCCCGGTCACCACATAATCAAAACGATTGTCAACGTTCAAGACCTTGCCTAAAGGATCTTCGTCACCAAAATATTTATATGCAGATTCCTTTGAAATTACAATTGAATTAAGATTTTCTAATACCGAAGCAGGATCTCCCTTTTGGAGCTTAAAAGAAAAGATCGTGAAAAAGTCGGAATCGGCAAGCATAAACTCATCCTCACTGAAGATCTTTGTCCCATAATTAATGATCCTTCCTGAACTCATGTGAGTCCTCGTTGAATACAATACCTCCGGTATTTCAGCTTTCGATGCGCTTCTCAGGGCTCCAACAGTGCGGGGGATATACCTTTCTTCCCCCTGATATTTTTCCTGCACGATTACCCTGTAGATTGATTCATGGTTTTCATGGAATTTATCATACCCCATTTCATCCTTTACCCAGAACATTATCAATATCGATATAGTATACCCCAATGCAAGTCCGAATATGTTAATGGAGGAATATAGTTTTCTCCTCTGAATATTTCTGAATGCGATCTTTAGATAATTTTTGAACATTAGCAGACTCCAGAAATTTCTATATTTTAAATAAGCAGGAATAGTCCTTAAGGCCTGTTTCCAGAACCATATTTTTGCTTTCAAAGGTCCTGCATTTTGAGATTTTTCCAGATACTCTTCCTCAATATCAGCGTTAAACTCGAAATCCCTCTGGTATCTTCCGAATGTCCGAAGGATCAAGTGGGCAATATTAGGATATTTTACCT
This sequence comes from bacterium, assembly GCA_028278455.1. Lineage (GTDB taxonomy): Bacteria > SM23-31 > SM23-31 > SM23-31 > SM23-31 > JANQEH01. The sequence goes on along the minus strand of JANQEH010000230.1, from coordinate 17,256 downwards.
GTCTTCGACTCACTATTCATACCTCAATGAATCAACCGGATTAGTTATTGCAGCCTTAATCGATCTATAGCCTACTGTCAGAATAGTTATTACCAGTGCTATTAAACCCGCGGAAAAAAACATCCATAGACTGATGTCAATTTTGTAGCTGAAATTTCTGAGCCATTTCTGCATAAAAAACCAGGCGATAGGCCATGATATAACATTTGCCAGTAAAACAAGTTTTACAAATTCACCCGATAACAGGCATGTTATTCTATAAACCGGCGCACCAAGAACTTTTCTGAGACCAATTTCCTTTGTTCTTCTTTCCGATATATAAGATATCATTCCGAATAATCCCATACACGCGATGAAGATCGCAATATATGTAAAAGTGTTAAATATCGTACCCATTTTCCTCTCAGAATCATACAATCTCGCTATCCTCTCATCAAGAAAGGAATAATTGAAAGGATGTTCCGGGAAAAACTCTTTATATTTGTTCTCAATATATGAAATGGTATTCTGCAGGTCAGTTATATTCTCATTTATTTTCACGAAAAGACTATTTCTATTACCTATTCCTATAGCCAGTGGATAGATCGGCAGATGCAATGATTTAAAATGGAAATCTTTGACTATACCAATAATAGATCCTTCCCGATCCCAGGTTCTAAACTGTTTCCCAACAACATTTTCAAGTCCGAAAATTCTCAGAGCAGCTTCATTAAGAATAAAAGCTGTTCTGTCCGTGGTATTTTTTTCACTGAATTTTCTTCCCTCGACAATTTCTATATTATAAAAATCGAAAAAATTGTAATCAACTTTGGCAAGAAAGATATAATCCGATCCATCACTTTCTCTACCCTCCCACCTGATACTTGGTTTATTTCCTATTCCTACCGGACTGTCTGATATAGTCGCGTCGACGATTTTATAATTCTTTACCAGTTCATTTTTAAATGAATCATAACCACCAGTTCGTGATCGGTCTAACGGGATCTGTACAATGTGTTCCTGATCGAATCCGAGTTTTTTATTTCTTATAAACTGCATCTGCTGAAAAACAATGATCGTTGAGATCAGCAGGGCAATAGTTATGACGAATTGTGTTACGACAATTGAATTCCTGAATATCGCGCTTCTCCCTGATCCTGACCGGAACTTTCCTTTAATAGTATTTACAGGCTTAAATGAAGACATGAAAAATGCCGGATAACTCCCGGAGAGAAGACCGATTATAAATGTAAGGATAAGCATTCCAGGAAGGTTCCAGCTTTTTTCGAGGACTGAAAAACTTAGATCTATCCCGATAAATGAGTTGAATACAGGCAGCAGAAAATATACAAGGAAAATAGAAATACAAAGAGCTGTAAATGAAAACAGCATAGACTCACCCAGGAACTGTTTGATAAGTTGATACCTGTTGGCTCCCGCGACTTTTCTTATTCCGATCTCTTTCGCCTTTAGGAATGATATTGCGGTCGAGAGATTCATGTAATTGAAAGATGCTAATAAGATCAGAAATACAGCAGTAGCTGAAAACACATAAATATACCTAATGTCGCTTTCCCCGGGCCTGTTTCCAATACCCTTAAGATGAATATCCATCAATCGCCAGATATGAAAACCCCACACATCTACGGGGGTACCAACGTCATATTTTCTCAGCTTTTCTTCTATTTCATCAGGATCAGAATTCTCCGGTAGGATTAAGTATGTGTCATGATGATTGTTTCCCCATCTGGTATACCATTCTTTTGATCCATTTATCTTTTCATGAGAAATGAACGATGATATGAAATTGAACCGGATATGCGTGTTAGGAGGACAATTTTCTACTATCCCTACAATTGTGAAATCGTTTTTCCGGTCAACTCTAATAATCTTACCAACCGGATCTTCGTTCCCAAAATATTTAACTGCCATTTCTTCTGTAACAAAAACTGTATACGGCTCTCGCAATGCTGAGCGAGGATCTCCCTTTATGATCTTGAAAGTAAAAATATCAAAGAATTCGGGATCAACATAACAGAAGTCTTCTTCATAGTTTATTTTGTCTTCATGAGTAATTAACGCCTTACTGTTTTCATACCTCGCGATAGTATTGATCTCGGGAATATCCGCTTTTAAGGTGGGAGCAAGGATCGGAGGAGTCCAGGGATGCCAATCGGTACCTTGAAAAAAGTTGTTCTCCTGATGCATGATCACTCTGTAGATATTATCCGCATTCTTATGAAAATTCTCAAAACTGAGTTCGTAACGGATATACAGAAAAATCAATATAAAAGCTGTGAATCCCAGGGTAAGCCCTGTTATATTGATCAGTGAATTGATTTTTTGTCTTTTAATGCTGCGGCATGTAATTTTTAGATAGCTCTTAAACATTATAAAGCTCCAGAAATTTGTGTATTTCGAATACGAAGATATTGTCCCGAGCGCCTGCTTCCAGAACCAAAACCTGGCCTTTAAATTACCTGCTTTTTCTGCTTTTTCTGCAAATTCCTCTTCGATATCTCCGTTTATCTCATAATTGCAATTATATCCTGACAGTCTTTTGAGTAAAAACCGTGCAATAAAAGGTGGTTTTTTCGCTTTCTTTTCCATAAATGTTTATTTTCCACTTAAGGTCTCGGGAATACCGTCCCACAACGACCTCTGAAGCTCCCTTGCGGCCTCTAGAGCTCTTACACCTTCATCAGTAATCCGATAGTATATTTTGCTTCTGCCTCCCCTTTCGGCAGTCGGCTCTCCTCTCCACTTCACGACAAAAGCCTTTCTAACCAACTGGTCGAGCATATTGTAGAGGGTACCATAAATGATATCCTTACCGGTTACTTCTTCGGTCTTCTTCCTGATCGAAACTCCGTAAGCATCATCTTTCAGCCTCCAAATTGTCAGAAGGAGTGTCTGTTCGGGTATTGTTAATTCCCTCATTCAGCATACCTTTCTTATTATTACGTATCTTTCGTACAAATATTATTACGTATCTTTCGTACATATGTTTCAACACCCTGATGTAAATTGGTCTTTGACTGAAAGATTATTATTTATTACATTCTCATCTAAAAGAACTAATGAGGTTAATAAGTTGATTATACTGAAAATAATCAGCAGGTTGATAAGTATATTAAAGGAAGGTCCGACACCAAACCAGATAGCTGCAGGCTTTACTCTGGGAATGTTTCTGGGAATGTCCCCTTCATTCAATCTGTATACAGGTATCGTTCTGCTATTGATATTCCTGCTCGATGTCAATATCTCTGCTTCCATTCTCGGCTGGATCGTATTCAAGCTTTTTTCCTATGCAATGGATCCGGTATTTCACGATGCAGGTTTTATATTGCTTTCGGAATCCGAATGGCTGAATGGTTTCTGGACTGCATTATACAATCTACCCCTGATACCTCTTTCGAAATATAATAATACTGTTGTCCTCGGCAGTATCGTATTCTCGTTATTATTGTTTTTGCCTATATTCTATGCATCGAAATTCGGGACAGTACAATACCGGGAAAAGTTAAATCCGAAAATGCGAAAACACAAAATTTTCAGGGTATTAAAGACAAGTAAGTTTTACACAGTCTATGAAAAAATAACAAAACTGAAGGAATAGAATTGCGGAAAAAAGGATTAACTGCATTAGCTTTTATTTTTGTATTAATTGTCATTCTGAATCTGATATTTACCGATAGATTTTTCGAAAAAAGGCTTGAATCGGTTCTAACGGGGATCGTGGGTGCAAAGGTTGAGTTCGATAATTTCTATGTCAGTTTTCTGGCTCTCGAAGCCGGTTGGAGCAGCCTGAGGATTACTGATCCCAATAATACATGGGAGAACCTTATTGAGACGGATAAGGCAAGGCTCGATATTGAAGTCACCCCATTGTTCTACGGCAGGTATGTAATAAACGAAATAACTCTAGAGGGAGTACGATCAGGTACAAAAAGAGAAACTGACGGCAGACTACCTGAGTCGGTGAAACCAAGGTCAGCTGTACCCGGATTGATCGAAGAGACTGCAGACTACCTGACATCAAAGCTCGAGAGGAATTCAGGCCTGGATCTTAACAGCCTAAAAGGTAATATCGATATTAATTCAGTCGTTGAGGCGTTCGATCTCCAGGCACCTCAAAAGTTTAACTCTTTCAGAGATCAGATTACAACCATATCTTCAGGCTGGAAGGAAACCTGGAATACTTATCCTGAACTGAAAACAAAGTCTGAAGAAATTATAAGCAAGGCTGGCGAGATCAATATAGACGGCCTTCGGCAGGTTACTGATTTCGCTGCTGCTGCGAATACACTCAAACAGTTGAGAGATGAAACTAAGGCATTGATTGACCAGATTGTCAAAACTAAAAAGCAGTTTGCGTATGATCACAGGTTTTTAACTGAAGGTTTTGTATCAATTGACAAATGGATCGCAGATGACATTAGCTCCGCGAAAGCAAATGCAAAACTACCTGATATCAACACAGAAAATATCACCGGGATACTCTTCGGATCACAAATCATCGCGAAGATAGAAAAGGCAAAGAAATACTACGCCATCGCCCATGAATATGGCTCCCGGCTTTTCCCGCCGAACAAGGTTGAGTCACCTCCCCGTTTTCAGGGACAGGATATTAAGTTCAGGAATACAAAAGAGTGGCCTCTTGTATGGATAAAAAATATATCATTATCCGGGGAGACCGGAATCCCCGATGATAAAAACAGCATCTCATTATCCGGAAAGATAACCGATCTTGCAACTGATCAGAGTACTACGGGTAAGCCGACAATGATCCAGCTGACCGGCGGGAAAGTCTCAGGTGAGAAGATAGGTTTGTCAGCAATACTTGACCATACCGGTGAAAACCCTGTGGAAGATTTCATTGTCAATTTCACCGGAATGAAATTGAATTCCATTCAACTATCAGAAAATTCACTTCTACCGGGATCAGTATCAGGTGGACTCCTGGATGTTTCAACCGGTTTGAAGATTGGGGACGGGATGGTCGAGGGCAGCCTGAAGGCCATAGCAAATAGTGTTGATTTCGCTTTTTCCGAACAAGCATCACAGGACAGGATAACAGGAATTATACAGAATGTTTTTAAAGGACTGAATTCACTGGATATCGATCTCGGTTTTTCAGGTCAACCTGATAATATTGATCTGACAATGACATCAAATGTTGACAACCTGTTTGTATCCCGACTCAGATCTGTCGCGGGTAACGAACTTTTGAAGGCGCGGGCAGACCTTGACAGGAATATAAGAGAAAGGATCGAGCCCGCAAAGAAGAGATTTTTAACGTTCTATAACGATAAACTGGGCAGCCTAAATTCAATGATAACACAACTCGATGCTCTATCCGTAAGCAATAACAAGCTTATAGAATCAAAGAGACAGGAGCTTGAAAAAAGGATAGACAGTGAAAGAAATCCTATCCTGAGACAGGCTCTCAGAGCAGTCAAGCAGATAATCAAATGGTAACCATCCGGTTATCTTTTTCCCCTGAATTTCCCCATTGCAAACTCTATATTCATAGTAAATGGTGCTATTTTCCTTAAAGAATCTGCACGGATCAACTTGAGAAGCTCCTTCCCAGGTTCATTTTCGAAGCTGATCCTAACTATACAATCCCTGGGCAGCTCAGAAAAAGATCTCTTCAGCCATTCGGTGAACAGTATCGGAGAGGCATTCTGAGTATCGAAACTCAATTTGACCATTGGGCGTACCGGGAGTTCAGTGAATTCCCATTCGTTCAGATACGAAAATCTATTTTGATCGAAAGCAATACTCAGGATCAGGTAACCTTTCTTTTCAGTGATCTCAGCAAAAGATGTTCTCTCTATTGAACCCGGGTAAAACACCGGAACTGAAACCAGGTTGTTATTGAGATCCTTTTCGAGAACCTGGAACCTGTGGATATGCCCGGATAGCGCAGCTGTAAATCCATCCGGGATCTCATTGATCTTTATAACGTCATCATTATATCTGAATGTATAGTCTCTTGGACCTACAACTGCTCCTTCGACACAATGATGAAAACACAGCACTGCTCCATCTGTATGGGAGTCTTTCCAGCCTGTCTGTTTCAGAACACAGGGAAAGTTTTTACGAATGTTATCTCTTTCATATGGAAAGCCTGCAATGGCAAGTGAATAATCCCCTTTCTTGAAAACAAAAGTCTGAGGCCTGTCGAAAATGTTGATATTTCTGTGGGCTGCCAGAAGCCTGTACGGGATTGCTGATCTTTCGTGGTTTCCGGGTACTACATAAACCGGAACTCCGGAATCTGCAACCTTGATAAGTGGTTCAAATGCCATCTGTACCAGTTTCGGAGGGACTTTACTCCTGTATAGAATATCTCCGCCGTGGATAACAATATCAATCTTACTGTTTAACGCAGGTTCCAGTGCTTTTTCGAAATTTGCGAAGAAATCTGGGCCCCTTCTCCTCCTCTTAATTCTCGGTCTGAGAGGCATATCGAAACCGAGATGAGTATCGGAAAGGAAGAGTATATTGATCATGATAAGAAAGTGAGTTACTTAAGTCTATTCATGGCTTTTGCTGAAGGTGTGTCAGCCAATCCCCCAAGTGCTGTGCACCTTAATTCTGACGGAAGCATCTTACCCGAGGCATACGATGCATCAACAGTTTCATCAAGTCCGATTGGATTTACATAACCGCCCAAAATCAGATCTGCGCAGACAAAAGCATTCGATGCCGCTGCTGCATTTCTTGTATGACAGGGGATCTCGCATATCCCCTGTACCAGATCACAGACGGAGCCCAGTGTATTCTGCAGAGATATTGCCGCTGCATCGAGCGCCTCTCTTGCTGTACCTCCTGCCAGATCGACGACTGCCGCCGATGCCATGGCACCTGCTGCACCTATTTCCACCTGACAGCCAGCTACTTCCGCTGCAAATGTCGCTCTCTTTGCGACTATCAGGCCCACTGCCCCGGCGGCAAAAAGAGCCATTGCCAGATCTTCCTGTTTTAGTTTCTTCTCCTCCTCCAGAGCTGATAATACACCGGGGATAACTCCGGCTGAGCCTCCGGTCGGAGCAGCGCAGACTATACCCATACTGTTGCTGATATGGAGCGAGGCCATCGCCATTGCCGCCGCCCTGGTGTGTATCCCGCCAATATACGCTGAATCTATTGAACTGTTTACTTTACCTGCTGTTGGGCCCAGAAGCTGCATATTTACATTTTCGTCCTTTAATCCCTGCCTTACGGAACCATGCATTATCCCATAACGGTATACCATTTCCTTCAATGCTTCTTCTTCAGTCAATCCCAGCAGGGAGCATTCATATTCCAGTGCAGCCTGCCCCAGTGAACAATCTTTATTCTCAAACAAATCAACGATCTCAGAGGCTTTGTTAAATATTTCCTTTCCCCTTTTTTGATAGAAAACAGAGCTGGAGTACCATCCACGAGAAATCTCTTTATATTTTTTCGTGAAACGGCTTATATCCTCCGGTAAGGGATCATCAGAGCTATATACCAGAAGAAGATCATTACCATCGATAATTCTTTCATCAGGTTCATTTAGAATCTGATCCGAGGATAATAATCCTTCTATTAACTGTTCATTATTTCTTGTAGTTTCCAAAAAGAGATGATCTTTCTTTCCGTCAATATTAATTATCCAATTTTCAAGCTGTGTAAACTGTATCCCCCCACCCCCGGTTGATTTTGCAATTGCATAAAGTCCTTTACCTGATACAGAGGTCATGCGGATCACGACTGTATTCGGGTGATCAGCATTTTCAATAGGTTTTACTAAGAATTCCAATCCAATTCCGCTTTCAGCAGCATAATCTAGCGCATTTAAAAACCTGCTGTCAGTGATATCCCATTCCATTAATCCGGCAGCAAAACCGAGGTCAACACCCTGCTGCCGGTAAGTTTTGCTATAGGAACCATTGGGATCAAATGTAAAAGATACTTTTGAAGGAATTTCTCCGAGTAATGATCTGGCTATCTTTCCGATCCTGTATGAACCGGCGGTATGTGAACTGGATGGGCCTCTCATTACCGGCCCAAGGACATCGTTAAAAATGCTGACAAATTTCATTTAACGCCTGTAATAAATTATCTTTGAATTAAATATAATAAGCTAAATAAGCAAAAAATCAAATACATTTTAAAGTATATAATACAATTCTGATATATTGTGTTATTTTTTTAATAATATTCTTATATTAACAATTACTGTTCATTAAATGATATCCAGAGTATTATAAAGATCTATCTTTGTTGTCATTTCTCAAAGGAGACAGGATGATGGGATCTAAATGCCTCTTAAGGACCAGAGCCGGATTTATTATCAGCGGCTTACTCATTGGTTTTTCAGCAGTAATGCTGCAAAAATTCGGAAATCCGGCAAACATGGGAATTTGTATAACATGCTTTATCCGTGACACAGCCGGAGCCCTTGGATTGCACAGAGCAGCGGCTGTTCAATATATTCGTCCCGAACTAATCGGACTATTACTCGGTTCATTTATTACATCCATGATCTTCAGGGAGTTCAGGCCGAGATCAGGATCAGCTTCCACTGTAAAATTCACACTGGGATTTTTCGCAATGATCGGTACCCTTGTCTTTCTGGGATGCCCATGGAGGATGATCATTCGGCTTGCTGGAGGGGACTTGAATGCAATAATCGGGTTTACAGGACTGGTGACAGGTATCCGTGCAGGCATCTATTTCAGGCAGTCGGGATACGATCCGGGTAACGGTATAAAGGACAGGCAATTAACAGGATTAATTATACCAGTGTCTGCCCTTCTCCTTATTCTCCTCCTGATAGTTAAACCTGAACTCCCGTCAGGCGTTCCATTTGAAAGTACATCAGGGCCAGGGGCAATGCATGCACCACTTTATGCTTCTATTGGATTCGGGCTCTTAATAGGATTCGTAGCGCAGAGAACGCGATTCTGCACTATCGGCGCGATCAGAAGTGTTTTTTTCAGAGAGTTTGATCTGCTTTTCATGCTTTTGAGTTTTCTCTCAGGTGCATTCATACTAAACCTCCTATTCGGACAGGTCAATCCCGGATTCTCAGGACAACCTGTTGCACATTCTGACCATATCTGGAGTTTTGGAGGTATGCTTCTTGCCGGACTTGCCTTTGTTCTCGGCGGAGGATGCCCCGGAAGGCAGCTGATATTGTCCGGAGAGGGTGACGGAAGCGCAGCAGTCTTTGTTTTTGGTATGTTCGCCGGTGCGGCAGCGGTTCATAATTTCCCCATAGCCAGCACTCCCGGCGGAACAGCATCATGGGGACCTGCAGCCGTCATAATTGGAATTGTAGTGTGTATAATAATTGGTTCTTCGAATAGAAATGTAAAAAACTGATTTCCAGGAAAACCGTTAATTGGCCTTGTCCTTTGTCCTAAATATCAATTTAGAAGTGCTAAGTATCATTAAATCTTCTCTTTTTTACAGATTCAATCTTAGTTAACTGTTTATTCAGATCTGTCCATTTTTTAAAATATATTGTTTCTTTGCTGTAATCCGTTATCATGGAATCAATGCCCATACTCATTGACAATTCCTCTTCAAATAGTCTTGCCTCAAGAAAATCGCATCCGATGTCCTTTGATGCGAAATAATCACCTTTCATATCTCCGACATACACAAGGTGTTCGACCGGTATCCCGAGAGTGCTGACTATCTTTATCAGTAATTGGCTCTTTCTTTCAATACCATGCCATTTTATGTCGGGCTCCTTCCTTCCGAAAACGTATCTGAAATATCCTGAAATATTCTTTTGCTCAAGGTACTTCCTGATCATATCCTCATCAGTGGCGGAAACAATGACCAGATCATGTTTTTCAGCCAGATTATGGATAGTTTCCTTTACCCCGGGAAATAGATTAACCCCGGGCATAAGTTGTTTTCTTATGTTGAATCTCTCAGTAAAAATCTCTTTCTTTATTTCATCCGGTACATCTTTAAAGATCATTTTATATATCTTGTCTGCGATCTGTGCTTTTAAATATATTTTGCTAACCTCAACATATAGCTTCTCCCTGTCTTGCAGAATCCCTCTAATTGCTTGTTGATAATTATCTTCTGTCACACCCGGTCTTTTATTGGCATTCCGGATCACATCAATCCATGCTGTGATCTGGATATCATGGGAGTCAGCTATTGTACCGTCAAAATCAAAAATAATCGTATGGATCATACTTCCGTCTCCGGTCTTGCCCCAGAAATGCTCGATCCATGTATTGACAATTTTAAGGAGATCATCATCTAAAGCTTTTTTACTGTCAATGATCTCGGCTTTTGGATAGTGTTTTGACTGCTTTTCATCAGAAGGAAAATAGTAGAAATTCAGGAACGCATTTATTACCTTACTATTACCGCCTCTACAGATTACTGCCCTGAAAGAAGGAAGACTCTGATATAGTCTGAAATGCAGCTTATCAAATCCTGAATTCTGATGCTCTATTATGGTTTTGATCTTGTTCTTAATATAATCGATACGGTGACCGACTTCAAATTCCGGATTACGTATTAGGATACGTATCTTTGTTTGCATGAACTTCTGCCTGTAATTATCCGAAATGCTTATTTTCTCAAAGAATTCATTAATTATCTCATTACCAGTATGAGCAATTATATCCATTGAGTGAATATCCTGATCGAGAATACTATCTAGGAATTCATCAAGCGATTTATCTTCAAGTATCATAGATATAACGAAATCATAATAATTGAAATAGTCAACATAGATTTTTTAAAATTCCATCTTAAAGATTTATATTTTTTTATTCAAAATAAATGAGAACATGCCGATAAAGAACTATGGAAAGCTTCCTGAACTGTAAAATTCCGGCATTTTTGCTGATATTTTTATTCTGTGTGAGTACTGTTTATGCACAGCCAACGCCTCCTTCTCCGCCTGTAGGAATAGTTCCCTGGGGGCCAATGGAAATCTTCATGTTGATCATGATGGGTATAGGAATACGAAAAATCATTAAAAACAGAAAATAGTTATTTCCTCTAAGTAACTTATTTGAAAGTCAGAATCCACTGCTGTATTTTCAGCTGGGGATTTTTTTATTCATACCTGAGTGAATCAACCGGATTTGCCAGAGCAGATCTAAATGACTGATAAATGATCGTTAACAATGCGATACTCAGAGTGATTAATGAAGTAATGAAAAATGTCTGCGGTTTGATCCCGGCTGTATATGCGAACTGCACCAGCCACTTACTCATAATATAGTAGGCAGTAGGGTAAGCAAATATATTTGCTATCAGCACCAGAATTATGAAATCTTTTGTCATCAGTTTAATTATCGAGCTTACTGAAGAACCGAGCACTTTCCTTATTCCGATCTCCTTGATCTTACTTTCGGCATTGTAAGATGAGAGCCCAAACAGACCGAGGCAGGCAATAAGAACGGACAAAAGGGCAGCAAAGTTATATACCTTTTCTGTCTTTTCTACGTCACTGTACTGCCTCTCAATTCTTTCATTCATAAAGAAATGGTTTAGTACCATCCCTGGGTATAGCTCATTCCATTTCTCATTCATATAGGTGATCAATTCCTGCTCGCTTCCGGGCATGTAGCTTAATGAAAGACTGCTTACCATGTCTAATGAATACTGAAAAACAGTCGGTTTGATCTTATCATATAGGGATCCGAGATGTCCGTCCTGAACCACACCGATGATCTCTCCTTCAACTTTCTCGTAATCCGCTTTTATCCTTTTCCCAATCGGGTTCTCCAGACCAAGCAATTTCACAGCTGATTCATTCAGTATTAGTGCACCTTTCCTGTCTACTGCAAGCTTCATATTGAAGTTTCTGCCTTCAACAAATTTGACCTGATAAAAATCGAGAAATTCACTGTCTATCCAGAGTAATGACATATTGTATTTATTGTTGTTACCGCTATCGATTATTTCAAACGGCATCTCATATCCGTTGTAAAGCCCGGGTGTAGAAAATCCGGAGGTCATATCGACTATATCAGGATTCTGCATCAATTCGTTTTTCAGTAATTGAAAACGTTTCTCATTGAACGTCGAATCATATACCTCGAATATCATCTTATTGTCAGTATCGAATCCAAGGTCTTTATTTCGCAGATAATTCATCTGGTCACTTACAATAAACGTACATACTATAAACAGCAGAGACACCGAAAATTGAAATACAACAAGTGATCTTCTCAAAAATCTGTTTTTATTACTCCCCTGAGATTTCAAGGTCGTAACTGGAGAATAGCGCGACACTATCAATGCGGGATATATACCGGAAACCAGACCGGAGATTAGCGCTAAAATGATCATACCTGCTGTTATTTGCCAATCCAGAAACAGACGAAAACTGAGTTCCTTTCCAGTATAACTATTAAACCACGGCAGAAATTGGTGTATTAGAGCTACCGAAATAAAAACGGCAAAAAATGATGTTAATACTGATTCACCGAGAAACTGCCAGACCAGCTGTTTCTTTCTGGCTCCGACCACTTTTCTTAAACCGATCTCCTGAGACCGCTTGATACCCCGTGCTGTAGAAAGGTTTATGAAATTGATGCTTGCTATTAATAAAATGATCAATGCTAGTGTTGAATATATATAAGTATATTTGATGTCGCTAGATTTTCCTATCTCCCTGTCGAGATATGAATTCAGGTACAGATCCTTTATATTCTGGATAGTGTATTTTCTTCTCGCAAATTTTTCACCGTATTTCCTGATAACAAAATCCTGGATAGTAGACTTCAGGTTTTCATGCGAGGCAAATTCGGCTAACAGAAGATACGTGACCACATCGGTAGATTCATACCTTTCTTCAGGTATCACATTTCTCAAGTACGATATCGGTACAAACATATTATAATCAATTCTTGAATTAGGCGGTGAATCTTTCATTATCCCTTTTATTACAAACGTATGCTTCATTTCAAGGGTTAATGTTTTTCCTATAGGATCTTTATCTCCAAAGAACTTCTCAGAAAGAGATTCAGATATAATGGCACCGTTTGGTTCGGACATGATAGTTCCCGGATCTCCCTGTATAAGGGGAAACGTGAAAAGTTCAAAGAAACTGGCATCAACAAAGAATATATAATCGTTGAACCTTTTCTCATCGCTGCTTAAAACGCCGTAATCTTCGAAAACTCGTGCCGAATTAATAACTTCGGGGTAATTTTCAACAAGATCATCGGCCATGTTGAGCCTGGTCCTTGTCGTCCTGTATATTTTACCCGTAGGTCCGGAAAATTCATTGGATACTCTATAAATATTTGAGCCGTTTACGTGAAAATCATCTATACTGAATTCATCACGGATAAAAAGAATTGCTATAATGCAGGCGGATATTCCTATTGACAATCCCGTTATGTTAATTGTTGAATAAAATTTACCTTTAAGTAGATTTCTGAGTGCGATTTTCAGATAATTTTTTAACATAATAAAACTCCCCATGAATGTATTCTTGAATAATGAGTTCAGGCTGTTCAAAATCTGTTTCCAATACCATAGCCGTGCTTTTAATAATCCTGATTCAATTGCTGTTTCCCTGAAAATCTCGTATAAATCCCCTATAAATGACAGGGACCTGGCACCACCATTAATCTTCTCCAGTATCCACGCAGCAAACTTTGGCGGGGTGTATTCACTTTTTATATTCTTCACAGTCTGCCTTCGATCGCGGGTTTAGTAATCCCTTCCCAGATCCTGTCCTGGGTGGTTTTCAGCCTGATCATTGCATTCAATCCCTCTTTCGTATGCCTGTATATACGCTTGCTCCTGCCTCCTCTGGACTGCATTGGTTCACTCAGAAAAGACTCCAGATATCGTTTCTTCTCGAGACGTTCAAGGGCATCATATACCGAGCTGAGAGACCAGTCTTTTTCTGTCATGTCAATTAGAAGGCTTCTTATTGGTACACCATAAGCATTTTCTCCCAGCCTCCAGACTGCTATCAATACAACCTCCTCACCTCTGGTTAATAAATTCATTTATACTCCGTTTTTTCTATTACTTCAGGTTTTTGGAATAAATATACGTGTTCTGTTTTCGATTTGTTCCAATAATCTGAGGAAATAGTCCGGTAGATATTAGAATTGTAGGTAAACTGACTTTTTTTCTAAGAGTGATAACAAATGCTAACGGGATATTGAGAATCCTACAGGGTGCGATCCCGTAATGAGCAGGTTTTTTTGTGTTTATTTATATTGGAGTCAGGAAAATTGAAGATCAATAGGATTTAGAGATCTTCTTCCAAAGAAATGTAAAAAAGTCGAAATCCCCTGCAACGTAGAATCACAGGGGATCTCTATTTATAACGCCATCCTGGGTTTTAACTTAAATGAGAATTACTGCTTTGCCGGCTTGCAGAAGCCATCATCCCCGTAATGTGATGAAAACTCCTTTCTCTCTTCAAACCAAATGACTTTCCTTATCATCTTCTTGTGGTCTTCTATGCAGTCACGGGAACAGTAACTTTTTTCTTTAAACACGTAAGAAATTTTCCCAAAGGTTGTTCCACAAAATTCACATTTACTCTTAACATTCTGCATTAAAAATGACCTATACTATCTAATACATTCAGAAAATTTGTATACTATCCTTTATAGTCAATTAAAATATGTCGTATTTTCTGAAACCAAACAATAGGAATTTTCAATGACTCGTACCACTGCTTTGAGAGGGTGATAATGAATAAGAATTATGTTTTTCTAACCGTGATATCGTCTTTAATGTGCTTTATGCATTTCGGTCTTCATAGCAGACTTCCCCAATATGGTGATTATTTTGCCCTATGCTGAAACTGCCTTTTAGGATTACTTTAAGCTGATACATAATGACCTTATATATACAGGAGACATTCCCTAACTGTAAGATCGTAGACTAAGTTTTAGTTGGATAATCCTGGTTTCAATAAAGATGTACTTATGTGATCTCTGATACCAACTTGCTTTGCAGGCGGAAAAAAAGGGACTGGAAAACCAGTCCCTTGAAAATTATTTATTTGGGAATAAACTCGAAGCAGGATTACGCAGGCTCGATGCAGTCATCGATCGGACATACTTCGATACACTGAGGTTCATCAAAATGACCCTCGCACTCTGTGCACTTATCTTGAACGATAATATAGATCGGATCGCCAACTTCAATCGCGTCATTCGGACATTCCGGCAAACAGGCATCACATGCGATGCATTCATCATTAATTACCAGTGCCATAATAGGCCTCCTTATTAAAACTGTTAATATAATCAAAAAACTATTTATTACATCATCATAACATAAAAAAAACCACCAGCGATAAGTTATGACTATTCCCATTTTTATCAACAGTATCCGTTTATTAATTAGACTAAAACGGATATTAATACTCCTAATTGAAAAAGATCATAATAACCATAACAGGGAATATTGTCAAAAATAAGAATTTTCTTATCAATAATAAATATTCTATCCCGTATCCTCGGCAGTTTTTTATGCAAGTACAATATTGTGCAATTTTTATACCAGATCTACAACCTGTTACCTGATTGCGAGATTTCTCCCATATTCTGCTACTGCGCTATCGATTTCAATATTATAGAAGCACGTTAATTACCTCTCTTAATCTTCAGGATCTTTCATATATTCCAGCATAAAAGCCTGTAATTTCTCAGTGCCGAAACTGTTAATACGGTATTCAATTAAATACTATTAGAAAGTATATCTGTATTGAAATTCTTTTATTGAGGGCCTGTTTGGATTACCTGTCAAGATATTATCAAACTTTGTATCTCTCCAGATACTTTCTTTTATAAATCCTTCTGTAGTATAATTAATCGGATCTCCCCTTACCATTGCTATGCCTACGACAAAACCAGCCCTGCTGCTGAATTTTTAAGTCATTTCTGAATATAAAATACTGCTTGATCAGTGCTTGCGAAAGCTCATACCTGAAAAAAGCCTGAAATTTCTCATTTGAAGTCTTTATATCAGGTGTAAAAAAGACGGTATTAATAATCCCGAAAGTTACAGCCCCAGTATTCATTTTAAAATACGGTACAAATCTGGCAAAATCCTCAACCGTTGCGCATAGTATTATCCGGACTTTTCTTTTTATATCTCAGACCATGAAATTGCTCTTCTTCCATCATAATTGAGTCAATATCATCGATAAGTCTTTCGAATCCGGATCCGGTTTTAAGTATGACTTTAGCCTTCTCCAGCTCAAAAGTCCTATAATCGATCTTTAATTGACTCCAGGGTTATAACGGTCCGTATAATCTGCAAATTGAGACAAGAATCACTATTTAAATGAAATTATACATATTAGTTTATTTCTCAGACTACGCTTGGATTTCATTGCACATTTCATATCAACTATTTATGATCCCGTTTTTTTATTATGAGTGTACATTATCTCATGAAAGTTCAAAAAAAAGGGAAGCTGCTGCTTCCCTTTAAAATGGTCTTTTTGAGCAAGCAGTTCAACTTGAGAATTATTCATACCTCAATGAGTCAACCGGATTTGCTTTTGCTGCTTTAAATGCCTGCTGAAAAACTGTTGCTAATGTTATTACCAGAACGGTAAATCCGGATAATATAAAAATTCCCCAACCGGGATCGATTCTGTACATGAAATCCTGAAGCCAGTCTTTCATGATATAATAAGCTATTGGCCAGGCTATAATATTCGAAACTGCAGCAAGCAATAAGAATTCCCTCGTTATCTTGACAATGATGTAAGCTATAGATGCCCCAAGTGTTTTCTGTATTCCGATCACTTTTGTTCTCTGCTCGACAAGGTGAGATGCAAGTCCGAACAGACCAAGACACGCTATCATTATCGCGAGGAAGGTAAAAGTCCTGACAATTAATCCGAAATTGCTTTCATTTTTATACATAGTATCAAACTGTTCATCGAGGAATGAATATTCAAAAGGATCGACAGGATAGACCTCTGTCCAGGTTTTTTCCATGAAATCAATAGCCTCTGATATTTCCCCGGCCTTAACCTTTATCATAAGTGTGAAATTATTCCGGGGGTTGAAAATTATGGCAAGTGATTCTATCTTCTGACGGATTGATGAAAAATGGAAATCCTTTACAACACCGATTATTTCAAATTGATTACTTCCCGTAGATAATGTTTTTCCAACAGGATCATCCCATCCGATTGAGCGGGCAGATGTTTCATTTATTATCACAGCATTTTGTACGTCTGTTAAATGTGCACTGGAAAAATTCCGTCCCTCAACAAGAGTTATACCCATAGTTTCAAAATAATTTTCA
>JANQEH010000145.1 GCA_028278455.1 bacterium | reverse complement strand
TAATTCAAATTCTTCCGGGATTTATTAATGTTTCGTTGGATAATAGTGGATCACTACTAATAAGCTACGTTGTAGTATCTTACAGGAATAGATTTTGTTCCGGTTCATATTCCTGTAAGATACTACAACGTAGCTTATTAGTAGTGATCCACTATTATCCAACGAAACATTAATAAATCCCGGAAGAATTTGAATTATCTGTACCCAGCACCATATTAAGGCGGTTAATTTGCCTTTTTCATTTCTTATATTATTGTAGCGTTCAGAAAAATCCCCAATAGCACTATATTCAATTGTACTGCTGACAATCTTACAAAGAATTAGTCCTGCAAATTTCGGTAGTGACCTGCAATTATCATAATTCATTTCACTTCTCCGTTTCGAATCCAGGCATGTCGATCCATACTGCAGAATTCACTTTCTGAATTTCCTTTAGAGCCTTAATCCCGGACTCAGTTGGTTCATAGTAGATCTTTCTCCTGCCTCCCCTTTCCGGTGTAGGTTCTCCCTCTATAGCCCTCAGGTAACCGTTCTCAACGAGCCTGCCCAGGGGACTGTAGATCGAGCCGAATTTCCAGTTCAAACCCGTTTTCTGAGCTATATGGTCGCTTATGGCTACACCATAAGCTTTTTTACCAAGCTTATATACTGTCACGAGAATAATCTCTTCTGTTCTCGATATTAGCTTCATTTAATCACCCGCAGTTTTTGGTTTTTTAAAATATGTCTACGAATATTGAATAAATATGTTTCCAAATTTATTCAATATGTGTAGAGTAATAGAGATAAAAATCTTTTACGGTTTGGAGACTATAATTTTTTACTCGTTTCTGAGGGAATTCACAGGATTATTATTGGCTGCTTTAATAGTCTGAACGCTAATTGTGACTGCAGCAATCAATAAAGCAAGAATACCACCCATAATGAAAAACCATATATCTATATTGATTCTATATGCAAAACTCTCAAGCCATATTTTTATAAGAAAATACGCTATAGGCCAGGCGATAATATTAGCTGTAATCACAAGTCTTATTACCACAGAAGAAAGTATTCCGACTAATTCAATTCCGGATGCGCCCAGTATCTTTCTGATTCCTATTTCCTTTTTTCTCGTTTCACCTGTAAAAAGTGACAGTCCAAATAATCCAAGACAGGCAATGAATATTGCGAGAACTGAGGAAAAACTGAGAATTCTTTCAGTCTTCATGTCTTCCCTGTACTGTTTTGCGATGTTCTCATCTAGAAACGAGCATTGAAAAATCTCTCCGGGGGCAAATTCTTTCCATTTATCCTCGAGAAATCTAATAGTACCCGGAATATCGCGGCCTCGGACTTTTACCGAATAATAGAATTTCAGATTGAAGTACTTATATACGGTCGGTGAGATCTTTTTATGGAGGGAGCTGTGGTGGAAATCCGAAACCACACCAATTACTTTACCCTGAATCTCCCTGTTAGGACATCTGATAATAGTGCCCAAAGGTGATTTCAGACCCATTTTTTTGACAGCGGTTTCATTCAGAATTAATCCCTCAGTACTATCTGTAGGTATCTCTCTTGAAAAATCCCTCCCTTCAATTACTTCAATATTATAGAATTTAAAGAAGTCATAATATCCCATATATAGGTTCATTTTAACCGATACTTCATCATTATCATAAGTATATCTGAAAATTTCGCTAATTCCTGCATAAGTTCCCGGAAATGAAAATGAGCCTGAAATGTCAATTATATCAGGATTTTTGAGAAGTTCGCTTCTGATCATATTCAAACGTTGATGGGAGTAGCGGTCTTTCATGGAATCTACTACAATTACGTTTTCGCTGTCAAATCCGAGTTTCCTTTTTTTTACAAAATCCATTTGCCCCATTATTATTAATGTGACCGTAATAAACACTATTGATAAAACGAATTGAAAGACTATTATACTCCTGCGAATGAAAGCTCCCTTTCCTGAAAAAATCCTTTTTGTCTTAATGCTGTCGAGTGGACTGAAAGATGAAGTTACATACGCAGGATACATACCGGCTGCGAAACCCACAAATATTGTAAACGACAAAAGAAAAATCAACAAACCGGGATCGCTTATAATATTTATTTCAAGGTTTTTATCTGTATAGGAGTTAAAGGATGGTAATACAAGTAATGCAATTATCAGAGCAGTAGAAGTTGCAGCAGAACTTATAATTACGGATTCGCTGATAAACTGTCTAATCAACTGAATCCTCTTTGCCCCTGCTACCTTTCGTACTCCTATCTCCTTTATTCTACATGAAACACGTGCTGTAGATAAATTGACAAAATTTGTACCTGCAATTACCAGAATAAATATTGCAATAAGCGAATAAGTATAAGAATATTTAATATCACTTGTAATCGCTTTATCCAGCATAATATCTGTAGAGCCAAGGTGTATATCTTTCAAAGCCTGTAAATGGTATTTATATCTGGAAGCAACTTTCTCACCAAAATGTCTTACAGAGAAATCGTGTAATTTACTATCTAATTCTTCAGAGGATGAATCCTTTCTTAACTGAATATATGTATAGACAGAGGCAATTTCTTCATCTTTTTGCCCATAAACAAAGCTAGAGAAGGAAAGTAATAGTGATTTTTTCAGATGAGTATTCTCCGGCATATCATCCAGTATCCCGGTAATTCTATAGTCCTTACCGCTGATTGAGAGAACTCTGCCTACCGGATCGGCTTTACCGAAATACTTTGCTCCCAGATCTCGGGTAATAATCCCGGTAAATGGTTCTTTAAGGATCGTCTTCCTATCCCCGGCTTCAAGAGAAAACGAGAATATCTCGAAGAATGAGGGCTCAGTATATAGTACTTTTTCTCTGAAAAGAATATTTTTATGATTAATCGTTACAGACCTTGGCGCCAATCTTACAGTGTTTTTGATTTCCGGAAAATCCTCACTTAAATATTGTGCCAATCGGTGACCTGATGATGTTGTTCGCCATACATCTCCCGAATTCCTAACCCAGTCTCTTGTAATCCTGTATATCTGATTCAAATTCTTGTGAAATCTATCATAACTCAGCTCATGCCTTACAAATATAAAAGCAAGTATACATCCCGTCATTCCGACAGCAAGTCCTGAAATGTTAATCATTGAAAAAACTTTATACTTGACTAAATTACGGCATGACACTTTTATATAGTTTTTCAGCATTTCAACACCTCTGAACAGTGACACTAATTTCAGGATAAAAATTGTTTTAAGAAGCTGTTTCCAATAATTAAACCTCGCCGACAGATAACCTTTTTCATTGAGTACTTCGAAATATTCTTCTTCAAAATCCCCGATTTTTGATTCTGAGATTCCGCCGGTGACTTTTCCTAACAGCCATTTAGCAAGTCCCGGAACAGAAGATTTTTTATTCTTATTCTTCATTACATCATTCATCTTCTTCTTATTCGTGTCTCAGTGAATTTACCGGATTGGATAATGCAGCCCTTAGAGACTGGTATCCGACAGTAATCATTGCTATAATGAATGTAACTGCAAAGCCTGTAAAAAACACTTTCCAGCTTAAATTGATCCTGAAAGCAAATTCCTGGAGCCATTTTACCATGAGAAATCCGGCAGCAGGCCAGGCTATGATATTACTTACCGCTATTATTACTGTAAGCTCCCGGGTAAGTAATCTCACAAGGCTCATCTCCGAGGCTCCCAGGACTTTTCTTATTCCTATCTCTTTTATACGTTGTATAGTAGTAAAATACGATAGGCCGAAGAGGCCGAGACATGCAATAATAATTGCAAACAGCGCGAACAGACCGAACATTTTTCCGAACTGGCGTTCTGAATCATACAGAGCATGATAGTTTTCGTCGAGAAAGAAATAATCAAAAGGATTCCCCGGATAATAATTGTCCCAGGTATTTTTTATATAGGATATGGTTTCAGAAATATTCCCGGTATTAAGCTTAATTGCGCATCTGCCTCTGATTAGATCTGTAAGATAAAATAGAGTCGGTTCAAAAGCTTCTTTTAATGATTCCTGGTTATAATTCTTTACTACACCAATGATCTTAAATTCATTATTTTTCATAATTATTTCTTGATCCAATGCAGATTCGGGATCAGAAAATCCCAGATGATCTAATGCAGTTTCGTTTACGATAACAGCCCTCTCATCACTCTGGAAATCCTTAGAGAATGCTCTTCCGGAAATCATCTCCATATCGTAAAGATCAAAGAAATCATGATCTACACGCATTATATGATATTCCTTCTGCCTCTCAACTGTATCGGTCACTTTTCTAGCACCTAGGATTAGCCACACATCTTCACTGGGTACGAAATTAGAAATACTTGTACTTATAACTGAAGGATTTTTCTGAAGTTCATTTTTAAAAGTTTCCACTCTTTTTACATATGTTTCTCTGGACCTATCGGCTGAAACTGTCGCCCCTTTCAGGATAAGAGTCTGCTCGACATCTATTCCAAGGTCCTTTTTCTGTAAGTATCTGAGCTGCTGCTGTACAGTTAAGGTGCAAATAATCAGTAATACCGAAGAAGCAAACTGGAAGCCGACTAGTCCTTTTCTGAGCCCCCGGCCTTTAACAGAGTTGATCAATTTTCCTTTCAGTATAGAGATAGGCCTGAAGGACGAAAGGAATATTGCTGGATAAAAACCCGACAATAATCCTCCTGTCAGGATTAATAGTATAAAACCTGCCCAGAACGACGCACTCAACCATAAAGTAAAAGATATGTGCATATCTGTAAAAGCATTGAAATAAGGCAGAGCGATTTGCATGATCATTATTGATATCGCAGCTGCAATCAGGTTTAAAAGCATGAATTCTGTCAGGAACTGTTTGATCAGCTGGTATCTAAAAGCTCCCATTACTTTCCTTACACCAACCTCTTTCGCTCTTGTCAGAGACCTTGCTGTCGATAAGTTTATATAATTGATCCATGCGATCCCCAGGACGAAAAATGCAATAATGAGCATAAAATATACTAACCTGAAGTCTCCGTTCTGTTCGATCTCCCTGACATGATTTGACCGAAGATGTATATCTTGAAGGTGCTGCAGCTTCAGCACTGGTTTGAACCCCCATTCTTTTCTGATTTCTTCAACCTGGGATTTAATACTTTCATTTATCCTTATTTCCAGATCAACAGGATCCGTACCATCCTTTAGAAGAAGATATGTATAGAATGTTGTATACGCCCACGAGTTTTCTACCCAATCTCCGTATCTCAACATAGTAGGGAACGAAGTAAGTATATCAAATTTCATGTGTGATTCATCAGGAATATCTTCAAATACACCCATCACAGAATAGTCCAATACACCGTTAAAGCTAAGCGATTTTCCAATTGGATCATTATCCTCTTTAAAATATTTCTCTGCAATAGACCTTGAAATAAGTATGTTATTCGGTTCGCTAAGTGCCTTCTCGGCATCACCCAAAAGCATCTCAAAAGAGAAAATGTTAAACATTGAGGAAGTTGCGAAATACACTCTCTCTTCCCTGAATTCCAGTTTCCTTTCCTTATGTGCAAATATACCTCCTGCACTTGTGCGCGAGAGCTTGACATAATCCAATACTTCAGGAAAATCCTCAAAAACCGCCTTTCCTGCGGCAGCAACACAGTCAGCACCGGAATCAGTCAATTTTCCGTCAGTTATACTGTCAGTTCTTAAACGGAAAATGTTTTTACCATTCTCGTGAAACTTGTCATAACTCATTTCCCTTACAACGTACTGAATTATTACAAGGCATACTGCCATTCCGATTGAAAGACCTAAAATATTGATCGAAGAGAATACCTTATTATTGGCGAAATTTCTGTATGCGATCCTCAGGTAATTTTTAAACATAATCAGGCTCCTGTATATTGATTGTCCGGCTGCTGCCGGTATCGATTTTAGAATTTGCCTCCTATATAACAACTTCGCTTTTTTCACCCCGTAAAGTTTTATATTTTCGTTATACTCTTCTTCGAAATCCCCGGACTTAGTATTTTCAAGATCGTCTGAGAATAATTTCAGGATCCGTTCGGCAATAACCGGTACTCCTGGGTATGTAGTCTTTTTATTAATCATCTGATCAGAATATCATTCATACCTTAGAGTTTTTACAGGATCAGCTAATGATGTCTTCAAAGCCTGGAATCCCACTGCGAAACCTGAAATAAAAATTGTTATTGCAGCAGCTGACAAGAAAATCCTCCAGGCAAATTCGGTTCTGAATATAAAATTATTAAGCCAATCGTTTCCGATAATGTATGCAGCGGGAAAAGCGATAATATTCGCAATAATGATCCAGAAATAGAACTCTCTAATAAACAGTATTATCATTCCCGGTAATGACGCTCCAAGTACTTTCCGGATACCCATTTCTTTAATTCTGAGTTCAGCTATATACATTGCCAAACCGAATAATCCCATACAGGCTATAATGATAGCCAGGAATGCAAAGAGCATTATCAATTTTCCATTCCTCTCATCATCACTGTAAAGCTTTTCGAGTCTTTCTTCATGAATATTATATTTAAATGCATTCCCGGGTGCAAATTCTTTCCATTTATTCTCAAGAAAACCCATACCTTCGGAAAAATTCTGCGGATCCAATTTTACACAGAAGAATGTTGTATTTGTATAGAACCTGTAGAACTGCGGCTCTATTACATGCCTGAAGGATTGATGATGGAAGTCTTCGATAACTCCTATAATAATCCCGGTTCTTCCCCGGTAAGCAAATTTTTTACCTATGGGATCAGTAAATCCCATCATATTTACAGCTGTTTCATTGACAAGATAATTCAGTGTATCCGATGGCATCAGTCTCGAGAAGAACCTGCCGTCCGCAAGTCTGACCTTATATGTTTCAAGGTAGTCAAAATCAACATACACATGAAGCATACTCAGATTCTCATCCGGATTTTTATCTTCCCATGTGATCTCATTAGTCTTGTTCATCCCACCCATCATAGGCCAGCGTGACCGTGTCATATTCAGAACGTTCTTATTTCTCAACAATTCATTTCTTGTCATTTCGTAATTGGTGTTGAAATCACCTTCACGGTCAAACAATACAAGCGCTTCCCTGTCATAACCCGGATCCTTACTTCTGATATAATCCAGCTGGTTGGAAAGTATTATTGCTTCAATGATAAGTATAACTGTCAAAGCAAATTGAACTACAACCAGTGATTTTCGTATCTGGACTCCCGACTTTCCACCTTTAATGTTTATCCCTCTGATTATCTGTACCGGTCTAAACCTTGATAAAAATAAAGCTGGGTAACTGCCGGAAAGCATTCCTGTGAAGACCGAAAGGAGTAAAATTCCGGTAATGAAAGGGATGTTAAAGATCGAAAATATAGTAAGATTTTTGCCGGTCAATTCATTGAAAACCGGTAACAACAATACGCATAAGACTACCGCTATAACCAGAGAGAGAAAAGATAGGAAGGCAGATTCCATCATAAATTGTTTTATCAGGTCTATTCTATCAGCACCTGATACCTTTCTTATTCCGATTTCTTTTGCCCTTTTTCCAGAAATAGCTGTAGATAAGTTCATAAAATTTATACATGCGATCAATAATACCGAGATCGCAATAACGGCAAAAATGTACACATTATTTATTTTTTTGCCCATCCCCCAGAATTCATGGCTGAAACTTGAAAAGAGGTGTATTTTCTTAAGAGGTTGAAGTTCAAGTGTTACGTCCATTTCCGGTCTGTTTTTATTCACAATTGAGGCAATCTTCTCCTCAAGATCATCTTCCGAAATATTCTTTTTAACCTGGATAAAAGTTTTAGCGAAATCTTCTGCCCAGTTACTAAGATCTGTCCTGCGGACATCTTGCCAGTAAGAAAAGGGAAACACCGCGTCAAAATTAATGTGAGAGTTTTCAGGAATATTTTTAATAATCCCTTTAACCTCATATCCTCTGCCGTATATTCTGATTATCTTTCCCATCGGATCTTCGACACCGAAATATTTCTCTGCCATATTCTTTGTCATCACTATCGAAAATGTGGTTGAGAGTGCGGAACCGGGATCACCCTCAATGAATGGAAATGAGAACATCTCAAAAAACGTAGGATCTGCACATAACAGCCTGTCATTACTGAATACTTTATCTCCATAGCTGACCTGCCATCCGGACCAGTCACCTATAAATCTGGTAGAATTAACAATTTCCGGATACCGCTCCTTCAGTGTATTTGCAAGCGCAAGTGATGTCTCCGGCATGTAGATTGTCTGGTTCTGCAGGCGTTTTGTCGAGTTGATCCTGTACAACACATCCGCATTTTCGTGGAAACGGTCGTAGCTGAATTCATCCTGGATCCAGAGAAAAATCAGGAGAAAGCAGGTCAGCCCTGCAGCTAGACCCGACACGTTAATAAAAGAATAAGCTCTGTTCTTCCTGATATTTCTTGCAGCGATTTTGAAATAGCTTTTAAACATTGTGCTCCTAAAATAAAAATTCGTCCTCAGTATGATGGGAAATGATTTCAGCACTTGTATCCAGTAAATGATACCTGCCCTGAAGCTCCCCAGATGTTTATTATTTTCATGGAATTCCTCCTCAAAATCCCCGGATTTAATACCTTCTAAATCATTGGTGATTCTTTCCAACACCCAGCGGGCAATTCGTGGAGAACTATTTTTGTTTTTGATCTTAATCATATCTCAGGGAGTCAACCGGATTTCTTGAAGCAGCTTTAATCGTCTGAGCGCAGATTATAGTAAGTGCTGCCAAAGCAGTTAATGCACCTGCTTCAATAAAATACAGGAGATTCATTTCAATTCTGTATACATAACTATCCAGCCATTTACTCAATATAAAGTATGCTGCCGGCCATGCAATAATATTAGAGATCAGGATCAGATATAGAAAATCTTTTGATATTAATATAATTAAGTTATTAATTGCAGCACCCATGACTTTCCTTATTCCCAGTTCTTTAATTCTTCTTTCCAGATTATAAGACAGAAGGCCGATCAATCCCATACCGGCTAACATGATCGCAATGATTGAAGATATATTGATGATACGCGCATTTCTTAATTCAGACTTGTAAGCTTCTGCTATCCTGTCATCATTAAAAAAATAATCCAGAAATACATTCGGGGCAATATGGCTCCATTTCTCATCAATAAACGATATAATTTTATTAGTTCTATCAGGATTTATCTTCAGAGAAAAATAATCATACATATCCGGACGGTATCTGAAGATCATCGGTTTTATATCATCCTTCAGTGAGCCTCCATGGTAATTTTCTATAATTCCGATCACCCTCATATCTTTGTCAACGCTATGGGAAGAGGAAGCATATCCTTTTTCATTATACCGAATTTTTTCGCGATAGAATTTTATATTTTTTCCAATTGGATTATCCCAGCCTATCATTTCAACGGCCTTTTTATTTAGAATGACTGCATTCTCTATATCAGATTGAGAACCTGGCTCAAAACATCTCCCGGATTTCAAGGGAATATCAAAAAATTCGAAATAATTAGCACTAACATGGAATAGAGCCATCTGGGCTTTATCAGTTTTTGGTCTTCCTTCAAGAACATATCCATCAAGGTAGCCGCTATATGTTCCTGGAATATAGTGCATTGCAGTCATATCATAAATATCAGGATTCTTTAAGAATTCATCTCTAATAGTGTTGTATCTATCTCCAATTCTGACATCTTCAAAAAGTGAAATTGTAAGGATGTTTTCACGTGTAAAACCAAGGTCCTTTTTATGAATGAAACCGAGCTGTTCCCTGAAGACTATCATACCGATTAGAAGGGCCAATGATACTGAAAACTGAAAAACCACTAAGCATCTTCTTAAAAGAGAACTGCTCGATGTTCCATCATTTGTTTTTCCTTTTATCACATTTACGGGTTTGAATCCTGAAATAAATAATGCCGGGTATAATCCAGCTATTACTCCTACAGTGACAGCAATTATACCTAATAAAACTACTATCTCTATTCCCTGTGATAATCCTAAAATTATATTCCTGCCTGAAAGTTCATTAAAAACCGGTAGAAATAAATACGCGGCAATCACCGAGAAAACAAGAGCAATGACAGCTAAAAAAATTGATTCACCCAGAAATTGATAGACAAGCATTGACCTCCCAGCCCCTACGGCTTTTTTTAATCCAACTTCCTTTGATCTTCTGATACCGAAAGACGATGACAAATTTATATAATTAACACAGGCAATCAATAGAATTGCAATTGCCAATCCGGAAAGCATATATATATTTTTTATATCACCGTAATTTGCGTATTGAAGCCAGGGTTCCGTATGCATTTTATCTAAAGGCTGAAGGTAATATTTAGTAGGATATGTCCTGCCATATTTAAATGTCATCCTGTTACTCATTTTTTCTTCGAGCACTGCGGCAGACACATTTTCCTTCAACAGGAAGAATGTTGTATGGCTCAGAGCACCGCGGTCATACATTCGGGTACCGCTGATGGTTCTGAGTGATACAAAAGAAACTGCCAGATCGAACTGGTAATCGGAATTTTCAGGTATATCTGCCATAATGCCTGTAATAGTCAGAGGAAACTTCCCATCATACATTATTATTTTGCCAAAAGGTTCTTCCTCAGGGTAATACTGATCAGCAAAAGACTTTGAGACGACTACGGAATTTGGTTGTTCAAGCACCCTGTCTTTTGAACCTGATTGAAGTGGGAAAGAAAAAACATCAAAAAATGTTGAATCAGCAAATAGAATTTGCTTTTTTACCTTCAGGTCATCTATTATTATAAGTCTTTCACCATAAGATGTTATCCTGACTGTTTTCTCTATTTCCGGAAGATTATCCTGGGCATAACCAGCAAAGCGGGTAAATGCTGTACTACTTCTACTGATACGATTAGGACGGGTTGTCTCTCTCAGAACCCTGTATAATCTGTCCCCTTTGTCATGGAAATCATTATAGGATAATTCACTCTGGGCGTATAAAAGTACTATCAAACAACATGCAAATCCAATAGTCAGGCCTGTGATATTTATCAGTGAATATATCCTGTTCTTTAATAAATTTCGAATGGCAATTTTAAAGTAACTTTTCAGCATGGCTCCGCTCCTTATGATCGTAAAAATCAAAAATCCCGGAATTGACTTAAATAATTGTTTCCAATAGATCAGATATGCCCTCAGAAATCCCACGCCGGCAACATTTTCTCTGAATTCTTCTTCGAAATCTCCGGTTTTTGCACCGAAGGGATCATTTGACACACGGCCAACCAGCCAGGAACCTAAACGGGGAGGCCTGTTTTTTTTATTACCGTCACTCATAATAGTTTTTCAAGAACACCTTCCGATATATTATCCCACATTGCTTTTTCCACCTTTTTCACTTCGATCAGAGCCTTGACTCCCGCTTTTGTAAGTTTGTAGATGCGTTTTCTCTTTCCTCCACGCTCTGGCGTGGGATCACCAAGACTGGATTGAAGCAATCCTTTTTTCTCCAGCCGTTCAAGAGGAGCATACACAGCTCCGAACACCCAGTCTTTACCGGTTGTTTTAACCAGATGCTTTTTTATTGGAACGCAGTAAGCATCATCTCCCAGCTTCCAGACTGCCAGCAGCACAAGCTCCTCAGCTCTTCCAAGTAAGTTCATTGTCATATTTCCTTTTATTTTTTAGATTCATTTCGAGTTAAATTTCGAACATTCACATACTGATTCTTTCAGTAAGGCTTGTTAGTTCTGGATGATATTAATTTACATCATTTATTATTTTGTATATTTACTAATTAAATTTAAAATCTTTTCCGGTTCCCCGCATAAGCAAGGATGACGTTTCATTGTAGTCCTTAAATTATAGAGACTTCGATTGATCCGCCTATCTCCATATACGCCTGAAACAACAGGAAGTTCACAATTTTCTCTACAAAATAGATTTTATTGCGTGAATTTTCTCTATTTTGTCGGGAATATCATTTATTTTACGGTATCTCCTCTGGATTATTTCTTATAAATTTGGAGCAGCTGATTTGTATAAAGGACGCTGAATCCCCGTTTTCACGGAGACGATGTTCTTAATCGTTGCCAGAATATTTAAACTGCGAAGCATTTTTATTAATCGAATAAGAATATGTTCAGTACCTGGTACAAAAGAAAAAGGCGGTTTGGACACCGCCATAATTCAGGAAGAAACCACTATTTTTGAGGGGGAATACTAATAGCCAAATTACACTCACCCTAATGATCGGTTAAAACAAAAATTCTCTTTAATTTTCAGGGCATTTTTTTGGTATTGAATTATTAGCACACCTGTATTGTGAATCTTGATTATGCTATGAGATTTTCCGGCCTGCCCCTATTTCTGGGGCTGCGCTCGAAATGACAATACTTTTTCTATATGCGCAAGTTTTATTTCTCAAGGTATTCTGCGGCGTACCCTGTATATCTCTTTGCGATATCATCGATCATATTTCTTTCATCCGCTGTCAGATCCCTTTTTATCTGCCCCGGTATACCAGTTACCAGAACTCCCGATGGGATCTTCTCCCCTTCCCGGACCAGCGCTCCTGCGGCAATAATGGAATACTCGCCGATCTCAGCTCCGTTAAGGACTCTTGCGCCAATTCCAACCATTGAATTGCTTCTGATATTACAACCATGTGCTACAGCTGAGTGGCCGACTGTTACATTATCCCCGATGATCAGCGGAAAGATATCCTTCTCAACGTGGAGTATCGAGCCATCCTGGATATTCGTGCCTGAACCTATTCTAACATGGTTTACGTCTCCCCTGATCACAACATTGTACCATACGCTTGAGCGGGATCCTATGATGACATCACCGATCAGGACAGCATTTTCAGCTATGAATACATCATCCGGAATATCAGGGTATATATCTTTATAGGACTTAATAATGGGCATTGTCAGTACAGCCTTTTGCGTTTGACGAGATACTCTGTCAGGGCTTTATCCAGATTTTTCGAAGTATCCAGCAGGACATAATCGATCTTATTCTCCATGCACACCCTTTTATAATAATCGATCATCTCCCTGACCTGCTGCCTGTATTCCCTTCTGATATGCCAGGGATTAGTATTGATCTCCTCATCAGTCTCGATATCCTTGAAAACACCCTCTCGTTTAAACTCAAACGAGAGCTCCAGCGGATCCATTACATGGAAAAGTAGCACCTCATGGTTATTATGGCGGAAATGTTTAAGACCTAAAAGAATCTTTTCCGGATCATCAAAAAGGTCTGATATAATTATTACCAGCCCTTTTCTCTTCAGTTTTTCGGCTAGCGCATGGAATGCGGGACTTACATCCGTAACACCGTCGGATTCAATATTCTCGAGTTCCGATAAGATCCTTACAAGATAACTTTGCATGGATCTTGGAGGGATATATCTTTTTATTGTGTCAGAAAATACAGCCAGTCCAACAGCATCCCTCTGCTTCAGCATCAGGTATGATAGAGCTCCTGCAAGATAAGATGCGTAATTCATTTTTGTTACGGTTCCCGATGTATACTTCATAGAGCCGCTTGCATCAACCAGAATATAACTTTTGAGATTTGTTTCTTCCTCGTACTGCTTAACAAAATATTTACCCGTTTTCCCGAGGACTTTCCAGTCAATATGCTTTAATTCGTCACCGGGCATATACTGCCTGTGCTCGGCAAATTCCACGCTGAAACCGTGGTACGGGCTTTTATGCAATCCGGTGATGAATCCCTCGACTACAAGTCTGGCACGCAGCTCGAGATTACTGAGCTTTGACAGTGTTTCCGGTTTCAGTACGAGTTTATTATCAGGCATGTATGTATTGAACCTTATAAAATGTTTATTGGCGAAAAACAAGATGTTCTTTTTAGAATTCCAGCCTTACAACTGCGGGAATGACATATAGAAATCACCAAGAATGTTATTTCTAAATATTCTTTAAAAGTTCATCGACAATATCAAGTGTATTTACTCCCTCGGCCTCCGCGGTAAAGCTAGTTACGAGACGGTGCCTTAGAACAGGTTTAGCCATCTTGATTACATCTTCTATGTCAGGGGTAGGCCTTCCGTCGAGGATCGCCCTGGTTTTTGCTCCAAGGATCAGGTACTGTGAGGCTCTCGGCCCTGCACCCCAGCTCAGCCATTCCCGGATCGATTTTGTAGCAGATTCCGAATCGGGCCTGGACATACCAACAAGTTTAACGGCAAAATCAATAACATTATCTGCTACAGGAACTCTCCTGATAAGATCCTGGAATCCTATAATTTCTTCCGAGTCTACTACTGGTTTCAGACCGGGTGTGTAAGCGCTGGTCGTTGTTTTGACAATCTCTTTCTCCTCTTCACCGGTAGGATAATCCATCCAGAGATTGAACATGAATCTGTCGAGCTGTGCTTCGGGGAGAGGATATGTACCCTCCTGCTCGATGGGATTCTGAGTAGCCAGAACAAAAAATGGTTCTTCAAGAGTATAGGTTTCCCCGGAAATAGTAACTTCATGTTCTTGCATTGCCTCCAATAGTGCTGCCTGTGTTTTTGGAGGAGTACGGTTTATCTCATCGGCAAGGATAATATTCGCAAAAACCGGTCCCTTCACGAATTTAAAAACTTTCTGTCCGGTAGTTCGGTCTTCCTCAAGCACTTCTGTCCCTGTGATGTCCGAGGGCATCAGGTCCGGTGTAAATTGTATCCTGTTGAATTTCAGATCGAGGACTCTGGATAATGTAGCGATAAGCTTTGTCTTTGCCAGCCCTGGGACTCCGATTATCAGGCAATGTCCTTTTGCAAGTAGTGTGATAAGGAGATGTTCAATTGTGTCTACCTGCCCAATAATTACTTTACTGAGTTCCTGCTTTATTATATCAAATACATTTTTAAGCTGCTTAACTTGTTCGAGATCGTCAGACATTTATCCTCCCGGGATAGATCATGATTAAAATATAAAAAGATCAATATAAGAATTATTGCTTTATAATTCTATTTAAAATTAATAAATTAGGTTTCTGAAAATCATTCCCATAATTGTAAAATGAAGATCAGACACGAGACTAAAAAATTGCTGTCAATAGAATACATAAAGATAAAGAGTATAACCGGGAAAGAATATTTTACAGACCTTTATCAGGACGAAATCCGCAGTCTGATGGAAGAAGCAGGTGAAAAACCTTTCAGGGGCAGACAGATATTCAGCTGGATTCATAAGAAAACTACGGAGAGCATCGAGGATATCACCGAACTTTCTGAAGAATTGCGGAACTGGTTAAAGGAAAGAGCTGAAATTTCTCTACTGAAAGTGGTTAAGAGAACCATTTCTAAATTAGATGGAACACAGAAATTTCTTTTCGAATTATACGACGGAAACATGATTGAGACTGTTCTGATGCTTAATCAGGACAGGAAGACTGTATGTGTTTCTTCACAGGCGGGTTGTGCACTGAATTGTACATTCTGCGCCACCGGATCTATGGGATTTTCAAGGAATCTCGCTGCCGGTGAGATCATTGAACAGGTTCTGGCAGTTACCCGGTTAACCGGTGCAAGAATATCGAATATCGTATTTATGGGAATGGGTGAACCGTTTCTGAATTACCATAACGTGATCAAGGCTGCAAACATTTTGAATGACCAGAAAGGATTGGATATCGGAGCACGTCATATCACTATATCAACTGCAGGTATTAATGATAAGATCGAACAATACCTGACAGAGAAACATAAATACAAACTCGCAGTTTCGATAAGCGCCGGTACGGAAAACCTGCGACGGAAGCTAATGCCGATATCCAGGAAATATCCTCTGACCAAGATAAGGAAAACTATTCGAAAAAATCCTGGATCGGGAAAACCTGTAACCTTTGAATATGTGCTGATGGATGGATTGAATGATACTCCGGAAGAAATATCCGGTTTGATCTCACTGGTACGAGGATTAAATGCCAAGGTCAACCTCATTCCATATAATAGCCATTATAAGGAGTTCAAAACACCCCCGGAAACAAGAATATCCGAAATCGCTCAAATGATTCATAATGCGGGTGTAAAGGTAACAGTCCGGAGGAGCAGCGGCTCGGACATTCAGGCTGCATGCGGTCAATTATATTCAGATGTAAAGTACTCATAAATTATTAATAAAACTTGACTTTTGGTTTAATTTTAGTTATAATTTTTTACGCCAGAATGTCAAATGTATTCTCTCAGAAATAATTTCTTCGTATCGATTCCTTCTATTAAATCTGGTTAATAATGGAAGAACTGATAATAATAGCAATAGCAGGGGGATTTGTAGCTGTTGACACGACAGTCTTCGGCCAGTTCATGATATCTCAACCGCTGTTTTCAGCATCTGTTCTGGGATTTGTTCTGGGTGATCCACGTTCAGGTGTAGAGATTGGAATTATTATGCAGCTGATCTGGCTGAAACAGATTCCGGCCGGAGGTGCGATGTTCTTTAATGGCAACCTGGGGACAATCACAGCAACAGCTGCTTTAATGCTTTCGAGGAACGCCTTTGAACATTCATACCCGACATTGCTTTTTAATACTGCAATTTTCGGCCTGGCTGCAAGCTTTGTTTTCGGCTATTTTACGTCTATGAAAAGGCGATTCAATAACGTTTTAAATTTTAAAGCCTGTTCCGAACTAAGTAAAGGCAGAATCAGGGGATTTGAGAGGTATCATTCTGCGGGTGTAGCTGTTACGATGGTTACAGGGATGATCGTAACTGTATTGATAGCAAAAGCAGGCGAGTTTTTTCTGCTAAATTTACCTGCTGAATATATTAACAGCTTTGAAGATTTCTTTAAATATGGAATTTACAGTCTTTATGGAATAGGGATTGGAATCCTGCTGACAATGCAGTGGGAAAAGAGATCGAAGATCTATGCTGCATTGGGAATTGCATCAGGTCTTGTTTTTACGTTAATAATTTAATTAATCTGAATTTTTATTAATTGCAGATTCTGATAAATTGATAGAATCGGATATGAGTAAACCGGTATTGATCAGGATGCTGTTCAGAAGTCTATTTATACAGGCATCTTTCACTTACAGAGATAAGTTAGGACCCGGTTTCGGCTATGCCATGATACCCGGATTACGGCAAATAACAAGGGATAAAGATTCT
>JANQEH010000094.1 GCA_028278455.1 bacterium | reverse complement strand
ACTTTTCTCAACATCAATGTCCCGCCGATCAATAAGGAGAAACTGAAAGGAATTAAAATAACAAGAATGGGCCTGATGCGGTATGAAGAGAAATTTGATAAAAGAGTGGATCCTTCAAACCGGACATACTACTGGCTGGCAGGAGAGAAAGTTATAATAGATAAATCTGAAGACAATGATGAAATTGCAGTACACAATGACTACGTCACCGTTTCTCCGCTGATCTGCGATCTTACTAATTACGATGCGGTCGGCGTTTTAAAGAACTGGGATATTAACTATAAATGACCGAAGGGGCTTATGCATCAGACTGTTATTATACTCGATTTCGGCTCACAATATACTCAGCTAATTGCGAGACGTGTAAGGGAGCAGAATGTTTACTGTGAGATCTACCCGTTCAATGAACCTATCGAAAAGATAAGGGCTAAAAATCCCGGAGGAATTATCCTTTCCGGCGGTCCTAAGAGTATTTACGAAGAAGGATCCCCACAGATTTCGGGAGAAATATTCGAATTGGGAATACCTGTACTCGGGATATGCTATGGTTTATGTGTTATAGCAAAACAGTTCGATGGAGTTGTATCGGGTGCTCAGAAGCGCGAATACGGGAGGGCAGAGCTGAATATTCTGTCAGGAGACGATCTCTTTCATAATATACCGGATAAGAAGCAGGTCTGGATGAGCCATGGTGATAAGCTTGACAGGATTCCGGGTGGTTTTGAGATTATTGGTAAGACAGAGAATTCGCCAATAGCGGCAATTCGAGATGCCGGTTCCATGTTTTACGGAATACAATTCCATCCTGAAGTAGTCCATTCAGTCTTTGGTAAACAGATAATACAAAATTTTCTCTTTAGAATTTGCGGACTTGCCAGAGATTGGACACCTTCTTCATTTGTAAAGGAGAGTATTAGAAATATAAAAGAGTTAGCGGGAAACGGTAAAGTTATTTGCGCTCTCAGTGGAGGTGTTGATTCATCTGTTACCGCTGTATTGCTGCATGAGGCGCTTGGAGATAATCTTATCTGCGTATTTATTGACAACGGTCTTCTCAGAAGTGGTGAAAGGGAAGAGGTAGAGACAACATTTCGCGATCACTTCAAGATCGATCTCAGGGTGGTGGATGGGAGTCAAGAATTCCTCAAAAGGCTAAAGGGAGTTGAAGATCCGGAAAAGAAGCGTGTCATAATTGGAAACCTGTTCATCGAGTTATTCGATCAAGAAGCAAAGAAAATCGGGAAGGTGGATTTTCTTGCACAGGGAACACTATATCCGGACGTAATTGAAAGTGTGTCATTTAAAGGTCCTTCAGCTACTATAAAAACACATCATAATGTTGGCGGCCTTCCGGACAAAATGAACCTGAAACTGATTGAACCTATGAGAGAACTGTTTAAAGATGAGGTGAGAAAGGTTGGGGCAGAACTCGGTGTTCCGGAAAAAATTCTGAAAAGGCATCCATTTCCCGGGCCTGGTCTTGCGATCCGCATCCTGGGTGAAGTAACAAAAGAGAGTCTTGATCTTCTCAGGAAAGCCGACAAGATTTTTATCGACACATTGAAAAGAAATAGTATCTATGATGAAATATGGCAGGCACTCGCGGTACTGCTGCCGATCAAGTCTGTAGGAGTGATGGGAGACAGCAGAACATATGAGCGGGTTGCTGCATTGAGAGCAGTTACCAGCCTTGATGGTATGACCGCAGACTGGTATCCAATGGATGCTGTTATTATGGCCGATATATCGAACAGGATAATAAACGAAATTCAGGGTATAAATAGAGTCGTATATGATGTCAGCTCAAAACCCCCAAGTACAATAGAATGGGAATAATATTTTTATCATGAAAAACTGCCCTTTAAAATCTGCCTTCTCGATTATAATAATATTATTTGTATTGGCAATAAGCCACGTCGATTCTTTCTCTCAGACTGGCAGAACATTTTCAGCTCACGCTGATTCTCTTTTCCGCGAATCTCTGGAACTATATAGCTCAAATGATCTTGATGCATCATTGAGTATACTTGAGAGGATACTCAGGATGGATGGAAATCAGAGATCCTCAGCTGCGCATCTGCTTGTAATCCGGATATACATGGATAAAAATGATCTTGAAAATGCCCGGGATCATATTGAAGGATTCTTCAAGGAATACCCGTATTCCCGGTATGTGAATAATATCAGGCTCATTCGTTCGGAGCTAAATTTCAGAAAAGAACTGCATTCACTGGCCCTGAATGATCTCTGTGCCGTGATCTCCGAAAGTAATGATCAGGAATTGTATGCAAAGGCTATCGAGAAAACTGTCAGACTTTTCAGCCCGGGAATTTCAGACAAGATTTTCAGCGATCTGCAGGCGCGGTATAATTCCAGAACAGTAATGACTTTAATGGAATTGAAGAAAGTCCAGCTTCATGTTTTTAATAAAGCCTATGAGAGGGGAGTAGAGATACTTGACACAATACAGGGGAGGCTTGATGATGAGGCTTACATTGCTGAAGTGAGAAGACTCAGGAATATTCTGAATGAGGACCTTGGAGGTGAAAAATTTATCGCGTTCCTTTTCCCTTTTAAGGGTGAACACGCTGAAACAGGTCTGAGGATCCACAAAGGCGCTGAATTTGCTCTGAGAGAATACAATAAGCTGTCGGATACGAATATAAAGATAAAACCGCTTGATACAGGCGCAGATCCTGTGAAAATACCTTCATTGCTAAAAAGACTGGCAAACGACCCATCGATAATTGCTGTCGTAGGTCCGATTACACGGGAAGCGCAGATCATAGCAGTTTCTCTTGCACCCGAATATAAAATCCCTTTGATTCTCCCTCTGAATCACGACGATCTTGATTTTTCGGGAAATGATTATATCATTAACCTGATGAGTAATGCAGAGATCGAAGGGGAGACGATGGCAAGGCATGCATTTGAGGAACTCGGATTGAAGAATTTCGGAATACTCAGCCCGATCGGGAGTAAAGAAGAAAGGATGGCAAATTCCTTTGCCCTTGAAATCGAAAAACTTGGCGGCAATGTATTGGTGCATGAATGGTATTTCCCCGGGGCACTTGACTATAAGCATCAGTTCATAAACATCAGGAAGATAGGATATGACCTTCAGATGACTGATTCATTGAGAATATATCTGGAGCGCTCCAGAATTGATTCAACATTTAGCGATTCGCTGATAACACCTGTAGAGATTGAGAATACTATTGAAGATGAACCTGCAGATACTACGGATATTGAAATTGCAGATTCTCTCCTGGCTAATCTTGAAATTGACACACTGGGTATTCCACTATCAGATTCAATCCCGGCGGATACGCTGGTGCAGGATGCATTGGATAGTTTGACTGTTGTACAGTTGGATTCTCTCTGGAAAATATACCAGGATACTCTGGATATGAGGAGAAAAAGAGCCGGGATAAGAAAATTTGATTCACTCGATTATCCGGTATTCACCTTTGATGCTTTATATATCCCGCTGACAGATCCCCAGGATATAGATTTCATAGTAAACCAGTTCGCATTCCACAATCTTGATGCCGTGCTTCTCGGGAACAGTTTCTGGTATGATCTGGAAATGCTCGAGAGAGTAGACAGAAATATAAAGGACTTGTATTTCACTTCCGATTATTTTCTGGATGATTTTTACGAACCATGGGGAAGATTCCGTGACAGTTTCAGGGCTGAGATAGGGGGCTCTCCCGGTATTTACGAGATATATGGGTATGATGCCATGCAGATGATCTTCAGATCAGCAACAAGTTATATTATGACCAAAGAAAAATTTTGGGAATCGCTTTCAAAAATCAAGGAAATTCAGTTGTCTCCACGGGGAGCCTTGAGGTTCAATGACAGGCACTGGAAGGATAACTGGAATATTATCAGATATTACAGGGGAAGTTTCCGCCTTGTCGAAAAAGAAAAAAGAAGATAAACTGACTGAATTAATATTCAGAATCTAAAAAAAAGAAAGAAAACAATTGATCATAAATAATAAATACAGAAAATTACAAAATATTCTGGATGAAATGGGAGAAACAGTCATCGCCTTTTCCGGTGGAGTTGATTCAACATTTCTGCTAAAGGCGGCTGTAGAAAGACTTGGTGACAGGGTACTAGCAGTTATCGCTCAGTCATCTACATATCCAGAAAGGGAGCTGAATGAGGCTCTAAAACTTGCCGAATTATTGAAGGCAAAGGTCAGGGTAATCAAGACCGAAGAAGAAAATAATCCGGATTTTTATAATAATCCTGTTGACAGATGCTTCTACTGCAAACAGGAACTGTTCTCTAAAATAATAGATTTAGCACGGCAGGAAGGTTATAAAATTGTCTGTGAGGGTACAAATGTTGATGATCTCGGTGATCACAGGCCGGGTTTAAAAGCACTAAAGGAATTGTCTGTCAGAAGTCCACTCAAAGAAGCCGGTTTTAATAAAACCGAAATCAGGAAATTATCAGAACGGTTTGGATTACCCACGCATGATAAACAATCATATGCCTGCCTCGCTTCAAGGCTGCCTTACGGATCTAAGATCACCACAGATAAGCTCAATATGGTGGATGAAGCAGAAAATTATCTTCTTGGTTTAGGTTTAAAAACGGTGAGAGTGAGGCATTATGATCAGACTGCCAGGCTGGAGTTTAATAAAGTCGATTTTCCAGTAGTAATGGAAGAAAAGAACAGGGAACAGATCATCAGGAAATTGAAAAATATCGGCTTCACTTATATAACTCTCGATCTTGAAGGATTCAGGTCGGGAAGCATGAATGAAGTTATTAAATAGAAAGTATACTAAAACGCAGGCTCAGTAATTGAGTCCTGAAACATAGTAAAAATATTCATCTGCAGAACACTTATGATAAAGATAAAAACCGGGGAGTTCTTGAATTGCTGCTATCCTGAATTAGATGAATATCCATTTCTTACCGCAGTTTCAAGCACACTAAAATCACCATTCGGTGAGCTGGAAGGTATCCGCTCCGACCGGGACCTGGAAGAGCACCTCGTTAAAATTGAGAACCAATGGTTGCAGGAATTAAATATCAGGCAGGAAAACGTAGTTAGTATAAAACAGGTTCATGGGAATGGGATCCATTGTGCCGAGATTGGAGGCTTTGCCGGAGAATTCGACGGTTTGTTTACTGATAGAAAAGGTGTTTTTCTCAGAGTGATAACGGCAGACTGTATCCCGGTTTTCATTTTTGATACCAGGAAAATGATTACTGGTCTTATCCATGCAGGGTGGAGAAGCCTGGAAAAAGGGATACTGACTAATGCAATTAAGATAGCTGTTGACTCGTATGGATCAGATCCGGGAGATTTAATAGCTGCATTAGGTCCGCATATCCATCAATGCTGTTATGAGGTGGGGAGTGAAGTAGCGGATCTGTTTTCGGAAGAATATTCATCAAAAAAAGAAAACGGTAAATACATGTTGAGTATAGGGAAAGCTGCACAGAATGAGCTGGTAAAGGCCGGATTAAAACCGGAAAATATCGAAAGCGAGTGTGAATGCACATTATGTAATCCTGAAACTTATTTCAGTGCACGAGGAGGAAGATTCGGTAAAGGCAGGCTGATACATATAACGGGGATACGGACTGCAGACAGATACAATTAGGCGGATCGGAACTTACAGATCCGGTTTAAGCAATTATATACTATACTTTTGGACAGTTTGAATGTCATTTGATGTTTTAGATTCAGTCATCCTTGGATTGACCCAGGGGCTGACGGAATTTTTGCCGATCAGCAGTTCAGGCCATCTTGCGATTATGAAAAATATCCTTGACGTAACAAAAATTCCTTTAATATATGATGTGTTTTACCATTTTGCCACACTATTATCGATATGTACTGTTTTTAGAAGAGATATAATCAAGATTTTCGGATCTTTAATAGATTTGTTGATAAACCTGTTTAAACCAGGTTCTTTGAAATCGGCAATTCGTGATGACCGGGAAACAAGGTTCGCATATTTAGTCTGTATTGCGACAATACCTGCAGTGATCTTTGGATTTTCTTTTAAAGACAGGATAGAGACGCTGTTTATATCGACTACAGCTGTGGCAGCAGCCTTGCTGGTAACCGGGATAGTATTACTGAGTACGAAAATGTTGACTGCGAAAAACAAAAAAATGACATCTAAAATGGCTGTTCTAATAGGTATATTCCAGGCCGCGGCTTTATTTCCCGGTATCTCGAGATCCGGCATGACGATTACCGGCGGGATGTGGCTTGGTATTAAACCGGAAGTTGCTGTTAAGTTCTCATTTTTTCTTGCGGTTCCAGCAATCCTCGGTGCAAATATCCTCGAGTTTTCAGAGATAACTTTGAATGTTCTCAAAGCTGAAATCGTATATTTATTAGCCGGTGGTATCGCTGCATATTTTTCAGGGCTAATTGCTATTAAGCTTGTCTTGAAAGTGATTCAGACAGGAAGGTTCTTTCTGTTTGGGATATATTGTATAATGATCGGAATAATTACTTTTATCTGGATATAAACCAATAATTCAAGCTAACAGGGAAAGATTATGGAGAAAAAGGAACTGTTTACATCCCGTATGGGATTGATCCTTGCAGCACTTGGTATGGCTGTCGGAACAGGAAATATCTGGCGGTTTCCCCGGATAATTGCCCAAAATGGTGGTGGTGCGTTTTTGATACCCTGGATAATCTTCTTATTTCTGTGGTCTATACCTCTGCTGATATGTGAATTTGCTCTTGGTAGAGGCTCAAGAAAGGGGACAGTCGGCGCATTCGGAACGATTATGGGGAGAAAATACGGTTGGATGGGCACTTATGTCGGTTTCTGCGCTATGGGTATAATGTTCTATTATTCTGTAATAACAGGCTGGTGCTTTAAATACCTTATCTCGTCAGTAACCGGATCAGTATTATCGACGGGAAGCGGAATAGATTTCTGGAACAGCTTTATCGGAACTCAATACCAACCGCTGTTCTTCCATTTTATAGCAATGGCCGTTTGCGGATTCATAGTCTACAGAGGGGTTGTCCAGGGTATCGAGAAGGTGAACAAGATACTGATCCCATCCCTTTTTGTTCTTCTTCTCGTTGCACTGGTAAGATCGGTAACTCTGCCCGGGGCAGTTGAAGGCATTAATTTCCTGTTTACACCGAATTGGGGTGACCTGCTGAATTATAAACTCTGGCTCGAAGGCTTAACGCAATCTGCATGGTCTACCGGAGCGGCCTGGGGCCTGCTGCTGACTTATGCAGTCTACATGAAAGAAAAAGAAGATATAGTCCTGAATTCCGGAATTATCGGATTTGGTGACTATTCAATTTCTCTGATCGCTGCATTGTGCATAGTCCCGATCGTATTTGCCTTGAGCCCTGAAAATGCAAATACATTGATCCTCGAGTCAGGACCCGGAAGTTCAGGCCTTACATTCATCTGGATTCCTGAACTTTTTAATCAGATGCCGGGAGGACGGATTATTCTGATATTGTTCTTTGTCGCCTTGAGTTTTGCAGCAATATCCTCTTTGATATCCATGGTTGAGCTGGCGACAAGGTTATTCATGGATATGGGGCTCGCAAGGAAAAAAGCCATTATGATAGTCGCATCGACAGCTTTTATTCTTGGAGCGCCTTCTGCCGTGAACATGGGTATATTCGGCAACCAGGACTGGGTTTGGAGCTGTGGGCTTGTGGTAAGCGGTTTCTTTATCGCTATGGCGGCCATAAAATACGGTGTTACAAAATTCAGAGAAGATTTCATTAACGTCGAAGGTAATGATATAAATATTGGGAAAGTTTTCAATATCGCGGTGTTCTTGATACCGGTCCAGTTTGTTGTTCTTCTATGGTGGTGGTTCAGCAACGCCGGCGGATATACGGATTTTATAAGTGTTTCAGGTGTGGGAACCTGCCTCCTTCAGTGGGGTATTGCAATCACACTCTTTATCATATTCAATAAGAAACTCATGAATTTAACCTTAGGGGAAGAAAAATGAACGGATCAGCAGTATTTATGCTAATATTAATCGGCATGATTGTGTGGGGTGGTTTTTGTACGGCATTAATAATCGGAATGAAAAAAGAGAAGTCCAAATAGTATTATGGCGAAAAAAGCATCATATTCCGACCTTAATGTCCTGAATAAGTCTCCATTAAAAGATGTTTATGTTTTCACCGGTAAGGACGAATATTTTCGTGAGTCTTCTATCAAGATAATATCGATGAAAATAAAAAAGGAGATCGATGAAGAGGTTTCCATTTATAAACTGTACGGTGAAGAACTGACAGCTGAAGAGCTTGGAATCAGTCTGTCATCTATGTCTCTTTTCTCCAGCAATAAACTTGTGATAGTAAAAGGCTGCAGCAAAATGAATATAGATTGCTGGAATGTTATAATCGATTTTGTAAAAGAACCCATTGAAGGAACGGTTTTGCTGCTTGAAGACGATAAGATCGATTCACGAAAAGGATATGCTAAAGATCTATTGAAACATTCATCCTGGTACGATTTCAGGGATATGCGGCAGAACGAGATGATCGGCTGGATAATGAAGCAGGCTGATCTAAAGAACCTGCAGGTGGACAGGGATGCAGCTATACTGTTGATGAATTCAACAGAAAAAGGATTGAATAATATTGTACGCGAGTTTGAAAAGATCGAACTTTTCGTAAAGGAAGACAGGAGAGTTTCTGCGGATCTTATTCAGGATATCTCAAGTTCAGTCGGCAGTTTTGACGTTTTTGATTTCATCGACAGGATTTGTGAAGGAAATGCATCGCATGTGATAAACCAGTTAAAAAGGTTGTTTGTATTCCAAGAAAGTGTTCCGGGGATCATCGTGCTTATTTCCAGGCATATATTAATACTATTAAAACTGAAGCTCTATTCCGAGACTCTAAAGGATAAGAATGAGCTTTCAAAGAAGACTGGAATTGTTAGCTGGTTTTTTGATAAGTATGAAAAACAGTCAGCGGGTTTTACAGCTGTAGAGCTTGAAGAACTGCTGGAAGCAGCGCTCGAAGCAGATACGAACCTTAAAACGGGTTTTCAGAAAGACAAGATGGTGCTGACGCTGCTTGTACAGAGATTCATATGCATTGTTAAAAAGGAAGCAGCATAAAAATTGTTGTATAATACGAAGATGTTTCTTATTAATATAAGATGTTATTAATCCAGAGATCTTTATACCAGTGACAAGTAAGAACAAAAACAATTCTCCAACCGATGAGCAGCTTATCGAGAAGTTCAAGGAAGGGAATATATATGCCTACAATGAGTTGGTCAGAAGGTATAAGGACCAGCTTGTGAATTTTGCTTACCGGTTTCTGGGTGATAAAGATGATGCCGAGGATATAGTTCAAGAGACATTTTTGCGGGTTTATAAGAAGAAAGAAGCGTACAAGAGTGTGGCAAAATTTTCCACATGGATATACACAATTACCGGTAATCTTGCAAAAACGGAATTAAGAAGACGCAAAAGAAGAAAAATTCTTTCTCTTTCCAATATCGGATATGAGGATAAGGATTTTGATCTGAAAGATACCGATTCCGGCCCTGAAGAACTTGTCGACAAGGTGATCAACGATAAGATTATCCAGAACGCGATACAGGCATTACCGGAAAAGTTTAAAGAAGTGATAATTTTTCGTGATATTCAGGAACTTTCTTATGAAGAGATTAGTTCAATCGTAAAAATACCTCTGGGGACTGTCAAATCGAGAGTTAACAGAGGGAGATTGAAACTTCAGGAAAAATTGTCCGGTTACTTAAAGGAGATTAAAGAATAGAGCGCCTATGACCAATTGCAATGACTTCTCACAACATCTGTCTGATTATATCGAGGGTAAAGTATCTCGTGATCTAAAGAAAAAGATGGATGAACATGTTGCTACCTGCTCTTCCTGTGAAAAAGTAAGGGATGATTTCGTACAGATTTTAAGCTCACTTAGAGATTTGCCCAGGATTGATGCATCCTCTGATTTCGAACAGAAGCTCAGAGACAGGATCATTGGTGAGAAAATTCTCCCGATCAAAAGTCCCGGAAAAGCTGGAAAAGAGTATTCACTAAAGCCCATAATAGTATCTGT
Source organism: bacterium (assembly GCA_028278455.1). Taxonomy (GTDB): domain Bacteria; phylum SM23-31; class SM23-31; order SM23-31; family SM23-31; genus JANQEH01. The sequence goes on along the minus strand of JANQEH010000094.1, from coordinate 1,042 downwards.
AGGTACAGCTGCGGCTATAGCACTCGCTGCTCTGATAATCAATATCAATTTCATCAACCAGCCTGATCAGCAATTTTATTCACCGAGGCTGCAGCCGATACCAATGCCCAAACTTGATAATACTGTATCTCCTTCTGGAGCTCCTATGTACCAGAGTTTTCCCGGAGCACCAACTACCATAGGTGGGGCAAATGTAAGCTATCCGGACACCTCACTTTTTAATTACGATTCGGAATCCCGCAGAAGATCGAGTGATCCTCTATGGAAGATCCAGGTCGACACACAGTCAACGAGTTCCAAAAGAGACCGGTAAGCAAAACCGGGATTCTCAAGACTTAAACCACTCAATTCCAATTTTGAATTCTCCATTTTGCAGTCAAAATTAAGAGATTCGCTCGTATCTCGCCCTATTATGTGTCTATTATGATACATGGTAGCAATATGATACACACTAATTGTATAATATTGGTACTTGGTTGAGCTAGCCTGATTACAAAAAAATGGTTTCTTGCCAGATGGTTTTTTAAGAATTTTGAGCCTGCAAATAATATCTATTGTGAGGAATGGTTTTTTACCATGAGTTTTTAGTTCTTTGGCACGGTAGTTGCACTATAACGGTGCAGATGCAAATAATGTTCGCAATTTAAAACTCGGAGGAGCGAAATGTCATTAATAAGAACAAACAAAGGTTTTACACTGATCGAATTGGTTATGGTTATCGTTATTCTTGGTATCCTTGCTGCAGTTGCCGTACCTAAATTCCAGGATATGCAGGGTAAAGCTCATGAAGCAGCTGTTGCAGGAATGATAGGCGGTGTTTCCGGTGGTATCAGTATTTACCAGGCTCAGGCACTGGTAGGAAACAGCCCGGGCGGTACACCTCTCGGAACCGGTTTCCCAACAGACCTTGATGGTCAGACGGATAATGCAACCACCTTGTTATTTCAGTATGTATTAAGTCCTTCTATTAGCAAAGACTGGACAAAAGACGGTGCTGCATTAACTGGAACAGGCCAGTCATTAAGTTATAACTACCTTGAAG
>JANQEH010000098.1 GCA_028278455.1 bacterium | reverse complement strand
ATCCCTGTCGGCACTTGCCTAATCCTATATTTCATTTAATTACAATAACATAGAAGATATATTGTAAGTATTATTTTAAGTGATTAGGTATTCTGAACTTAATAATAAGTAAATAGGATATATCAGTTTTACTATCTCCTGTTAAAAACTAAAATAATTATCTTGACAATTACTCTTTATATATTTAACTTAGGCAGATATTTTTAATTGGTTTATTTTGTAGTTATACGGAGGTTTAATAGTATTATGGCTTCAGGTAAGGTTAAATGGTTTAATGAGAAGAAGGGTTTCGGCTTTATTCTGAACGATGACGATGGTGAAGACATTTTTGTACATTACACTGCTATCAAGTCAGATGGATTCAAGACATTGACAGAAGGTGCTAATGTCACATTTTCTATTGTTGATACTGATAAGGGGCGTCAGGCCGCCGAAGTTATGGTTGTAGGGTAGAAAATTAACTAAAAAACCCCGATTCTTAAAAAATCGGGGTTTTTTAGGTTCACTTCTGAGGAAATAACATGAGCTGCAAATTTAATAAAACTGATATAAATAAAATAGCCAAGACACTTGATGTAGATCCGGTCTTTGAAGAAAATCATGTAAAATTCATCCTCAACAACGAGGAAGCCGGAAGGAAATTAGCTCTCGAGATCTACAGCCAGATCCCTATTGGAAATACTGTAGGCAACCTTATATCCGTATATACCAGCAATAGCCATCTGCAGCTGCATTTCTGCTCGGGTTATGTTGTCAGTTCGATGCTCGGTGAAGTTACTTTCATAGGTGAAGACAAAGATAAGCTTTCGGGCCTGACGATAGAAAAACAGGCTGCATGTTCACTCTATTCTAACGTTGATAAGAAACTCCTTTCCGGGGATTTCACCCAATTAGGACCCGAAGTCATGCTGTCGGGTATAGCTCTGTCTCTTACCGAACATCTGCTTTAATTCAGATGAATCATGAATCATTCACCAATAGGTTCCTCCGGTCATTAAAAGTTGAAAAAAACCTCTCCGATAACACTGTTACTTCCTATAGATTTGACCTCCGCAGATTTTCCTCATTTATTGGATCAGAAAATGTAACAGACTTTGATTCTGTTACACAAAATCATATATCGGCATTCATCCGCATTTTGTACGACCTTGGACTTGCTCCATCAAGTATCGCAAGAAATCTTTCCACCCTTAAAAGTTTCTTTGAATATCTGCTCCGAAACGACTATATCAGAAATAATCCCGCACAGTATGTTGAATCACCAAAAATGGGAGTGAAACTTCCGATAGTACTATCTGTAAACGAAATCACTTCCATTCTGGAACAACCTGACATGACATCTTTGTTAGGAATAAGAGACAAGGCTATGCTTGAATTCATCTATGGAACAGGAGTCAGAGTTTCCGAGCTAATAAGCATAAAACTCAAGGATGTTTCAAAGGGAGACAGGCTTGTCAGGGTACTCGGAAAGGGAAATAAGGAAAGAATAATACCCTGCGGTGAATTCGCTTTCCATTATATTGAAAGATATACTGACGGTGTAAGAGGAAAGCTTATAAAAAAACAAAGTAAGCCGCTGGACAGCCTGTTTTTAAACTGGCGTGGAAATCCTTTAACCCGAATGGGTTTCTGGAAAATATTGAAACAATACACATCGAGCGCAGGTATAAAGCAGAAGGTCAGTCCCCATACTCTCAGGCACTCTTTTGCCACACACATGTTAGAGGGAGGAGCTGATCTTAGGGCAGTACAGGAGATGCTTGGACACGCTGATATTTCTACAACTCAGATATATACCCATCTGGATAGAGAATATCTGCTTGAAGTACATAAATCTTTTCATCCATTCGAGAAGGTCAGGAAATGATAGACATTAGAATTATTGTATTGCTAATATTGTTCTTTTCAATTATTATCCATGAATTCGCTCACGGTTGGATGGCGCTCAGATCGGGAGATCCAACAGCAAAATACGCCGGCCGACTGACATTGAATCCTTTACCCCACGTAGACATGATGGGAACCATAATCCTGCCCGCTATGCTGCTTGCATCAGGCACATCATTTATATTCGGATGGGCTAAACCGGTTCCTGTCAATCCGATGAATTTCAGAAATCCGAGAATGGACAACCTGAAAGTTTCTGCAGCCGGACCGGTTTCTAACCTTATATTGGCATTTATTCTCATGTTGCTTGCCGGAATTCTCCCGAAAATGAACATAATAAGCAGTTCGAGCCTTGTAAATACGGCTTTAATGTACGGAGCCCAGATCAACATACTTCTTGCTGTTTTTAACATGATTCCTCTTCATCCGCTAGACGGATCACATGTACTGGAATATTTTGTTCCGAATAATCTCTTGGAAAAATACAGGAATGTTCAGCAGGCCGGACCGGTAATTTTAATCGCTCTTATCGCCTCAGGTTTTGTACTGAAAAGGAGTATAATATTTTCAGTGATCGGTCCTCCAATGGAAGCTATTTTTAATCTCTATCAAAAAACTCTAATGATTTTCGGGGTATAGAAATGTTGGTTAAGAAAGTTTTATTTTCAGGAATCTTAACTGCTGTTTTTATAATGACAAACTGCACAACTTTAAAAGAGCTGCCGCAGAAAAAAGCGATTGACCGTCTGCGAAAAGATATTGATACCATCCTTGCAGATCCCCGTTTCTACCATGGCAACATAGGACTAATGATCGAATCCCTTGATACCGGGGAGCTGATCTTCCAGAAGAATCCTTATAAACTTTTTATGCCGGCATCGAATATGAAACTTTTTACAGCTGCTGCAGCTCTCGTCAGACTCGGGCCTGAATTCAAGTTCAAGACTGAACTGCTAAGCTCGGGTATTGTCGATAGTGAAGGCACACTAACTGGCGATCTAGTGATCAAAGGCAGCGGTGATCCTTCATTCGGCAGTACGTATTTTCACTCTGAACCGGCTGCTATATTCGATACCTGGATAAATTCGCTAAAGGCACTGGGAATAAAAAGGGTAGAGGGTGATATTTTCGGAGATGACAACATATTCGATGATTCAAGGTTTGGAGCCGGATGGGAATACGGTGACCTCCAGTATTCATATGCCGCACCGACTGGAGGCCTGTCCTATATGGATAACTGCATCCGGATCACGGTCATTCCCGGTATGAAGGCAGGAGATTCAGCCAATGTCCGTATAGAACCGGATATCGGCCTTTTCAGGATCGAAAGCAACATTAGTACTGTGGAACCGACACGTATCCAGGGTGTTAGGAGTGTGCGTAATGTAGGGGAGAGATTGATACAATTGAGCGGGACTATATCTACAGACCATTCTCCAATAACCAGGTATATAACAGTAGAAAATCCGACTCTATTCTCAGCTTCAGTATTTAAGCACCTTCTCGAAAAAAACGGGATCGAAGTATCCGGAGAAGGAGTTGACTTAGATGAAAGTAATAAAGCTGCAACAGAACTCCAGCAGATAGCTGCTATTGAATCTCCACCGCTGCATGAGATACTAAATATACTGAATAAGGTTAGTCATAATTTTTTTGCCGACCAGCTTCTCAAGACTCTCGGAAAGGAATACCATGATTCCGGAACTTTCACAAGCGGTATTGCCGTTCTAAAAGGATTTCTCAGCTCAGCAGGGATCGATCCGACAAATTATTTCCAGTATGACGGCTCAGGACTTTCACGATATAACCTTGTAATGCCTGTACAGATACTTACTCTACTGAAATATATGAAGAACCATACCTTTTCCGAGTATTTCTTCGATTCGCTTCCAGTGGCAGCAGTTGACGGTACAATAGAAAACAGAATGAGAAATACACCGGCTGCAAACAAGGTACACGCAAAAACCGGTACGATTAGATGGGCTCGTGGGCTGTCCGGCTATGTAACCTCGAAAGACGGTGAAGAATTCGTTGTGGCAATGCTTATCAATCATTATATTAATCCTACAAGTCTCTCTTCATATCTGCAGGATAGACTATATATTCTACTCGCAAATTTTGAAAGGAAATAATTCTACGTGTTCTTCAGAAGATATAAACCCAGGCGTTTTGAGTATACACCTGTAAGGTATAATCCTGAAGAAGATGAACGTCAGGCAAACAGGAAGAGAATCGAGTTTCGAAGGATGGCAAATACCTATAAAAAAAGCTATTCTCTCCCAAAACTTTTCCTGCTTATAGCAATTATCTTTTTCGTTCTGTACTATCTGAGCAGGTTCAGCTAGATAATGTTCAATAATCCATAGTCTTCATTTTCCTTAACTCTTCACGGATTTTATTATCATTATTTTACTGATTTATATATGATATCAAATTTTGGTCACAACTTTTATCCTTCTATCTTCCTCTTTTATTCATTTGTCATCCTCGCGAATGCAGGGATCCAGAATAAAGTAAGATCCGAAACCACGGGAGATGCGGGACAATCAAGTAAAAATGACTAAAGAGAAAACAACAAGGTTTTTCATAATTTATAAATAAATTACACGGTTGATACCGCTGAATATATTTCAGTATCTAAAATCCAAAAAAGCTGGATCCCAGTTTAGCGAATATAACAGATTGAGAGTTCCTATCAGTATTCAGGAAATAATTCTTTGGAAAAAATAATTTAAACTTGAATTTCTCCTTAACTATCCTATATTAAGTTTATGTTAATTAACCAGTTATAGTAGAATGATATTCAGACTATTAAGCAGAACAAGGATCGAAGAATACCTTAATAAAGATGACAGGATCATCCTTCCCGTAGGCAGTACCGAACAGCATGGCCCATACGGACTTACCGGTACTGATCACCTGATTGCAGAAAAACTCGCTGAAAAGATAGCGGAACTCACATATACCATCGCAGGACCAACACTTCCATATGGGATGTCTCTGCACCATACGGAGTTCAAGGGAGTATTGACTTTGAAACCATCGACACTTTTCTGTGTGTTCGAGGATGTTTTCTGGTCACTTCATAAACAGGGTTTCAAGAGGATCATGATAATCAACGGGCATGGGGGCAACAGGAACACATTCGGGGCACTGATGTCCGAATACCTTTACAAGTATACCGATATGAAGGTCAAATTCCGCTGTTGGTGGGACGCAAGGGGGATCAGGGAACTCATCAGGAAGAAATTCGGTGACAGGGAAGGGAAACACTGCTCACCAAGTGAAATATCTCTTACTATGTATCTATTTCCCGAGCTGGTGCAGCAAACTGAAACGAAATATAAGCCTATGCCTGACAGGACTGTATTCGAAAATCCGGTTCATTTTAAAGAAAAATTTCCAGATGGGATTGTCGGAGCCGATCCGAACCTTGCTACTGCTGAACACGGTAAAGAATTATTCGAAAAAATCTCCGAAGCGTTTATCTCCGAAATGAATTACTGGGGCGAATGAGGCGGAATATATATTTCTTCTATTACATTAAGGGATGATCAGACAATTTTATACAACCACCTTTGATCCCCTTTTTTAAGGGGGGATATGGAAGGAACCTCGTTTATTCTTATAGACTATTTTTGTTATTTAAAGGTTATACTACGTTTATTTTCAATATTCTTGCGTTTTCAAAATTAAGTCCCCTTTGTAAAGGGGGAAAATAGGGGGTTGTTATATACTTGGGAGAATAAAACTATATATAAATGAAGCTACGAAGTATATGTGCGTATATGTATTTGAGGTAGATGAAAGATAATTCTGTACTCAATGTATGGTGTTTTCATGTATACATTCGTTCCTGCAGAAACATATTGTAAGTGATTCGGGATCATAATTGAACTGCATATGTCCGCAATCTTCACAGGTGATCGCAAGGGGAGTCCGGGATATGGATTTTCTTCCATTGAGGCTATAAACGAAACATAATCTACCAGAGGAGTCCATTTTTCCTTCGATCAGGCTGTGGCTATGACATCTCGGGCATTCTAACATGATTATATAAGGTCTCAGGTGATTAAATGAGTCGCTATTTATATAGTAAGACAGTGTAACTTCTAAAAAAGTTCAAATATTTCTAAAATAGTAATAAAAAGATAATTGCAAATACGGTGCCAGTATTGAGTCTTTAAATATTATACTCAGAACTGGTAGTTTATATTCCTGTTATTGATAAAATTGTAGCAATACTACACAAACTGTGTTGATTTTGACACAAGAGTGATTTTTATTAAGAATCGTATGAATTTTGCATTGGACTATCACAATAGCAATGATATAGTAATCCTCTACATATCAACTCCATTTTTTTTCTGTCATCCACAGCTTGTTTCATGTTGTCTGGGACGATAGCGGGGATCCAGTTTTCCTGGAAGATTTCTGTAAAATAATTAATAGTACAAGACTATTTCATGACTATAAAGTAATGATAAACGTTTTGTTTAATTAACTTTTGAATCCTGAAATTATCCAAAATCCGCAATGGTCTCAGGAACATGATTCTTTTGGATTCCAGCTTTCGCGGGAATTAAAGTGTAAGAGATCTTCAAAGTGTATCCAATAAAACTAATAATTCCTATTAATAAAGATGTAAATCCTGGGAGAAGGGAAGAAACCTACATCCAGAAGTCAAAGCGTATCTTGACAACATGCATGTTTACATAATATATATTATGCGACAACACGTGCCTGTGGGGAATATATCAAGTTTTTGCATTATTGGATAGGCTTTTTAAAGAAATACCAAGGATAGATTCCTGCTCTCGAGAAAATAACAAATATCATAAATTGTGTTTCGCTAAATATTAATCCTGAGGATGGCCGGCAGACTTCCAAACAATGCAGGAAATTTCATCAAGCAGTTCTATTATCCGGTCGATCATTAAATACCTTGGAACTGTTTTTCTGAATATGGACAAAAGAAAGATCGGCAATACCGTAAATAATACCAGAGTTATGAATACTATGACCGCTTACGGGAAACCAATGCCGAACATTTATGACCTTCTGATGTTTGAGTATTTTGGGTAAATATCAATGATCAGCGTCAAAGTATGTATTGTTATACTATTCCTCTCCAGAATTAATATCGCTGAGCACAGTGATTATTGAGCAATCAGTGACTCGATGATCTCTTCGAATTCTTTTTTGAGATCATCAAAATGCCTCCCGGTTGCAGGCCCAGAGAATCCAGTGTGGATCTTCTTTACAAAACCCTGTCTGTCTATGAATATTGTTGTTGGATAAGATGTTATTCTATCGAAATCCTGTAAGGCCTCGGTAGTTTTATCCTTATTAGCGATCCCGACTATCAATTGCGGCCATGTAATACCGTAATGCTCAATAAATTTTCCGACAATTTCACTGTCCTTATTAAAATCTCCCGTAAATTCATTTGCAAGACCTACAATTTCAAGCCCACGTTCATGATATTTCTCATATATATCTACCAGGTAAGCCGCCTCGTCATTACAGTTTGGACACCAGCTCCCGTAAATTACTGCCACTACAGGTTTTCCAAGGAATCTTTTATCCATATTAGACACTAAATTTCCCTGGAGGTCCGGGAAACTGAAGTTGAACCTTCCGTCACTATTGGTCAGTTTTGTTATTTCGAATGCATCGGGCATTTCACGTTTACCTCTGACTGCTGTCCACTCCTGAACATGTCGGTCACGGCTCCAGAAATCACCCTTCATTTTGCCATCACTGTCAATCTCAGCTTTAAACAGGAATGCGTGAGCTCCGTCAAAACATGACAACCACATAATACCGTGTTCATATGAGCCCTCGAGGTATCTGTAATCCCCGGTCGTAGTCAGGAATGTTCCGGTAACTATTTTCCCGTTCTGGTTAAAAATCCCTGCCGAAGGAGAAATCGAACCGTCACGCCCGATAAAATCGACCTTCCAATCACCGGAAATATCCTTTTCGAGGTTTTCTGATCCTGGTGCCGGTGACTTCGATGGAAATCTATCCGTGACACCCTTCACGGCAGAAAATGTCATTTCCGTTTTGTTTCCGGACATCCCGCGCCTTGTCCATTTTCCGCTCAGTATATTACCGTCCTGTCCGATCTCTGCAGCGATAATTGAATCGTAATGGTCCATTCCAAGCTTGATCCCGGTATTATCGATTATCAGGGATATAAATTTTAGCCTTTCTTCACCGTTATGAATATAAGCTTCCGTATCATTTACTATCTCGATAATAAATGGAAGTTCACCACCGGGCGTCTCTAAAGCTGCTCTCCAGAATCCTGTATATACATCATTGCCGCTGCTGCAATTTATAATTAGAAGGCAAAGGATAGCAATTGGTATAAATACATATCTCTTTATTTTAAATGAACATATCCATATTCGTTTAAAGTTATGCATAAAATTCCTTTTTTTTATTTTTTATGCACTATTATAGCCGACGCCTGATTTGTCGGCATTATAATTATGTCATTGATATTGACATGCCTGGGCCTTCCTGCTATAAAAACAATGATCTCTGCAATATCGGTTCCAGTTAATGCATCGATTCCTTTATATACCTTTTTTGCTTTGACCTTGTCGCCTTTGAATCTTACCTCGCTGAAATCTGTCTCAACCATTCCGGGAGAGATGCAAGTTGCCCTAACAGGCGTATCGACCAGCTCCATCTGCATACCCTGTGTAAGCGCATTTACCGCAAATTTAGTTGAACAATATATGTTGCCGCCGGGGTATACCTGGTGGCCTGCAATTGAACCCAGATTAAATATATGACCGCTCCTCCGCTCTACCATACCCGGCATTATTTCTCTCGCAACATAAAGCATTCCCTTTATATTCGTATCGATAACTACATCCCAGTCTTCAGGATCGGATTCGTGGATCTTACCCATACCAAGCGCCAGGCCCGAATTATTAATCAGAATATCTATTTCTTTCCATTCTTCCGGTAGACTACCAACAACTTCCCTGACTTCTTTTTTATCAGATACATCCATCCGCCTTACAAGAGTTTCGGTACCGAATTTATCATTAATATATTCTGCCAGTTCATTTAGTTTGTCCTCTCTTCGTGCTGTCAGGATAATTCTTGAGCCTTCTTCGGCAAAGCATTCTGCACACGACAAACCTATACCTGCACTTGCACCCGTGATAAAGACGGTCTTTCCCTGCAGTGAATTCATATCAAATACCTCTCTCTGTTGAAAAATGAAATAACTTCGTATGATCTATACTTAAGGTTAAGTATCGTTATTGTTTACTTCAGGAATAATGGAAGCCCCTTCATATTCTTGTATCTTGGACGATATCTTTCCTCATTATAGAATTTCTTGACATCGACGATCCTCTTAGCAGAAGTAACTTCTTCAATGGGTACTGTTGTATATTTACCGTCAATAATAGACATCAGCTTCCCGAAATCACCTTCCATTATACAGTCAAATGCAATATTTCCGAAGAATCCTGCAACCAGTTTATCGAGAGCATCGGGTGAACCGCTTCTCATGAAATATCCCAGTCTCTGTACAATGGTCTGGTATCCTGTTCTTTCTTCGATATATGCTGCAGTCCAGTCACCGATTCCGCCAAGCTTCAGATGACCGTACTGGTCAGCTTTGCCGCCCTGGATAATCTGCCCGCCAACAGGTTTTGCACCCTCGGATACAAGGGCAATAGCATAATTACTCGGATTCTTATCTCTATCCGATTCAAGAAGGGAAACAAGATGATCAGGATCAAAATCTAATTCAGGTATAACACATCTGTCTCCTCGGGATACGTAAGCTGCATACAGTGCGGTAAATCCTGCGTTCCTGCCGAATAGCTCGATTACACCGAATCTCTCATGTGATCCCATCGGAGTTCTAAGATTATCTATCATTAGCAGTGAACGGGAGATCGCAGAGCTGAATCCTATACAATATTCTGTACCGTTCACATCATTATCCATAGTCTTTGGAACTCCAACTACCGGGAATCCCTTATTCTTTAAGTGGACCGCGTAACTTAATGTATCATCACCACCTATGGCGACGAGGGCATCAATTTCAAGCCTGTCCAGATTTTTGAGAACATCTTCTGTCAGGTCGGTTTTACCTTCAAGTCTGATTCCGCGGTATTTAAGCAGATCAGCATTATGATTTACATTTACAGGATTGGTACGGGAGGTTCTCAGTATTGTTCCGCCTGTTCTGTCTATCCTCCTGACAGAAGCTCTATTTAGAGGTATTAGATG
>JANQEH010000087.1 GCA_028278455.1 bacterium | reverse complement strand
TCTTCATCGGTATCGATAATTACAGGATCGCCTTTTCTCTGAGGAACTTCTACCGGTACGATCTCAGCCTTAAATTTCCCGGTATTCAGAGATTCAACTGCTTTTCTATAACTCTCTGCAGCAAAATTGTCCTGATCTTCTCTTGAAAGGCCGAATTCCTTAGCGCACATCTCAGCGGCGTTTCCCATATGGAAATTATTATATACATCCCAGAGCCCGTCGTTAACCATCATATCGAGTACCTTGCCATGTCCCAGCCTGTAGCCGTTACGTGCTTTATCCAGAAAATACGGTGTCTGGCTCATATTTTCCATGCCACCTGCAACGACAATATCAGCATTGCCTGTCTGGATAGACTGGGCGCCGTAGAATACAGTAACCAGTCCTGAACTGCAGACTTTATTAATGGTTGTACAGTCGACCTTTTTCGGAAGTCCGGCATAGATTGCGGCCTGTCTCGCAGGGGCCTGTCCCAATCCTCCCTGGAGAACGCATCCCATGAAGACCTGGTCAACCATATCAGGATCGATACCGGCCCTGTTTACCGCTTCTTTAATAGCGATCGCACCCAGCTTTGTAGTGGAGATCGAGCTTAATCCTCCGTTAAATGCTCCAATAGGAGTACGGCAGGCAGATACTATTACAACGTCTCTCAATGAATCCATATTTCTGTTCCTTGTAAATAATTTATATGTCAGTTTATTATTTTCTTACTGTTGACAACTATGATTTTTGTATCTCACGGCGAACACTTTTTTTACTTACTTGTTTAATTCGACCGGATTGAGCTTGAAGCCCCTTTCAGTCTCTTCCAGGTATCCGGCTTTCATTCTTGGTGAATGGGGGAACAAAACGAGCCAGTTCTCCTTTACCGCCTGCGGTAGCAGTCTTTCTTTCACTTCAACGGTAGTCAGCGGATGAGTATCATATCCCATTACATAGGGAACTCGTACATGGCTGCTGGTCGGGATGATATCACCGAAATAGATTGCTTTCTGCCCGTCTGATTCAATATAAATAACCTGGTGATGTTCGGTGTGTCCACCAGTAACCTCTACTTGGATACCACGGATTATCTCGCAGTCTCCCCGGAGAAATTCAACCTGCTTGTTCTCTCTCAAGGGGATATAATTCTCTTCAAGATAACTTGCTTTTGTACGTGGTCCGGCATTCATAGCAAGATCCCATTCGCCTTTCTGTATATAATATGTTGCATTCGGGTATGCCGGTTCAACTTCTCCTTTTCCGTTGAAAATAGTGTTACCCCCTGCATGATCGAAATGCAGATGAGTCAATATTACCCCTGTAACATCTTCAGGATTTATACCCATCTCCGAAAGGCTGTTATTCAGATTGACGCTTCTATCCAGGCCGAGGATGTCGATCTGTTTTTCCGGAAATTTATCACCAATTCCCGTATCGACAAGAAAGATATCGCTGTCCTTCTTGATCACAAGCGGGTTCATACTCATTAGTATTCTGTTCCTGTCATCCGGTGGATCTGTCTTACTCCATAAGGTTTTCGGAACTACACCGAACATAGCTCCGCCATCGAGCTTGAAATAGCCGTCCCATGCAGTATATATATCGAATTTTCCTATTTTCATTACTTAGCCTTTGGTTTTGTGCTTTGTTGCTCAACTGATTCTGATCGAATTATAATAACTCTTTTAAATCGCAAAAGCACAGAGGTCACAAAGAAAAATCACCTGGTTTTTGTGATGATGAATCTAAATCAAAAAAATGTATATTCAAATAATATTTAGTGTTCCTGGCGGTGACTCTCTTTTAATCTCTGTTTCTCTGTGGTAACTATTATTTTGGGATACAGGAGCAAACTCATAAAACTTTCAAGGGTTGTTATGGTTGTTCTGTCCTGAGTCGTTCTTCATACCGTTTTCTGCGTTATACTTGTCATAAGCTTGAATAATTTCCTTAACCAGCCTGTGCCTGACGACATCTGTAGCTTCCAGATAAACAAACTCGATTCCAGGTATTCCTTTCAGGATGTGCTGTATCTGGATAAGTCCTGATAACGCTTTTTCTTTAAGATCTACCTGAGTAATATCACCTGTTATGATCGCCCTTGAATTTGGTCCCAGTCTCGTCAGGAACATTTTCATCTGCAGTACTGTGCTGTTCTGGGCTTCATCGAGGATCACGAAGGCGTTATTCAATGTCCTTCCTCTCATGTATGCCAGAGGGATTATCTCAATCACATTGCCTTCGAGCAGTTTTTTAAGTTTAGCTGCCGGTATCATGTCGTTCAGTGCATCATAAAGCGGCATTAGATAAGGCTCGATCTTTTCCTTCAGGTCACCCGGCAGGAAACCCAGGCTTTCCCCGGCTTCGACTGCCGGTCTTGCCAGGACAATTCTGCTGACCTTTTTACTTTTAAGATATTGAACCGCCATGGCAACTGCAAGATATGTCTTACCTGTACCTGCAGGACCTACAGAGAAAACTATTTCATTCTTCTCTACTGAATCAATATATAATTTCTGGCCTTCTGTCCGCGGTTTTATGTATTCCTTGTCCGTAAACAGGACTATTGAATCAAGGTCTTCCTTAGAATGGCTGTTATTATCTCCGGCGCGCTGCAGCCGTATCGCGGTCTCGACGTCCCCTTTGTCCAGTTTTTTATGCTGGTTAATATGAAAAACCAGTTCGGAAAGGATGTTTTCTATGTTTGCCACATCCTCTTCACGGCCCGTAATAA
>JANQEH010000037.1 GCA_028278455.1 bacterium | reverse complement strand
GTTTGCCGGTGCGCTCATGGAGCTTGTGCAGACCATGAATAAGAAGGACTATCATAATATTGACAAGAAAGATATTTCCATCTATCTTGTCGAAATGGACAAAAGTCTGCTTTCTTATCTTCCGGAAAAACTTCAGCAGTACACGATAAAAAAGCTCGAAAAAAAGAATGTAAAAGTATTATTGAATTCCACGGTATGTGAGATATGTGAGAATGAAGTTCGTCTTAAAGACGGAACAAAAATCCCCACTGAGACAGTGGTCTGGACAGCAGGTGTAAAGGGGAGTGAATTAACGGATAATGGCGACTTTGCCAATGTCCGTAACGGAAGAGTTACGACAGAAAAAACTCTGCAAATGGAAAACTACAAGGAGGTTTTTGTCGTTGGTGATACCGTATTATTTGAAGAAGAAAACCTGCCGGTACCGATGGTTGCTCCTGCAGCGATGCAGCAGGGTGCAACCGCAGGGAAAAACATCATCCGGTCGATAGAAGGCAGGCCGTTAAAGACATTTTCCTATAAAGATTACGGCAGTATGGTGGTTATCGGGCGTAATAAGGCGGTAGTCCACATGTTCAATATGTGCATAACAGGATTTACTGCCTGGATTATCTGGTTAGGCGTTCATATTCTGAAACTTGTCGGATTCAGAGACAGATTTTCCGTCCTGATCGACTGGGCGTCGAGCTATATATTTATTGAGCGAAACCTAAAACTTATTGTACCGTCATCTGGGAAAAAAATACCAGAATAGTTTATTAATCTCTACATTTAATTGAAACCGCCGGAAAGCTGATCATGGTACACGCGGTTCATTGCCGAAAAATTCTTTCCGTTCGGTTAAAAGTGAACTGCTGAATGTATATTTTGCCATCATGCGCCGGTGTTATTCAGCAGGAGAAAGCATATTATTGTCGAAATCCGGGAAAACTTTCATTTTTTCGCATCGAGAGCAAGCCCGATAAGATCATCGACCGTATTTTTTATTCGATTCCATCCCTCGTTTGAATGTAAATCGATACCGTTAAAGACGTCGACGTGCCGGGACCTCAACGCAATATAATAGATACCACCCAAAATTATTGCTGATACAGCCGGAATATCGATTTCGGATTTATTTATTATTTGCGTAATCCTGTTCAGTATTGCTGTACCTTGTAATTCCCTTTCATTTGCAATCGCAGAAGTAATATCATTTTTTGTTGTCAATTCCCATAGTAATATTTCCTGTAACTCCCTGTTTCCGGAGATGTCTTTTAATTGTCCAGTAAATATTTTCTTCGCCAGTCTTACAATATCTTCGACTGAGCTGCTGCTTTCTATTTCCGAAGCTTTCGCCGTAATATTGCTGAAATAATCCTTTTGAATTATAAATGCTTTCAACAATCCATTTAGATCATCAAAATAGCGGTAAATCAATACTTTATTTACACCTGCCTCTTTTGAAACTGAATTGATCCCAACAGCAGAAAATCCATCGCGCAATATTATTTTACCGACTGCATCAATCAACTTTTGCTTGGTAACTTCTTTATTTCGAGTCATATGAATATTTTTCCTTTATACAATGTAAAGGTAATTTTTATCATAAAGAGACAAACCATTCAACCGGCCTTCTCAGACTTACCGGATCAGGGTATTTTTCCAAGTAACTTGTTCTCAGTACGAACTGTACAGGTTCACTGATGCCCAATCCGGATTGTACTTTATCCGTAAAACCTTCCTCAAGAAGCTGCATCATCGGATGCACAGCCAGCATTCTTTCCCTGGTTCTCAACGCTATTTTTTGAAATCTTCTTCCTGCTTCAATAAGACTTTGCGGTGTGCTGCTGTCGCTCGTAATGACCAACCATCCTCCACAACTATTCACCTGGTCATGAATCATATCAATGCTTTTTTTTCTGAAACTTTCTGACATGACATCATCTTTGTTGTAAAACAACCTGACATAGAGCGACGCTAAACCTTTTATATCCATTGAAGCAGGCGTCATACCGGTCCGATATTTTTTTGCATCCGAGTTAGACCACCTGATCCATTCGGAGAGCTCTGACTGGGCATCATCACGGGAAATCTGAATTTTGTTTGCTTCCAATGTTCCTTCAGCAAGAAATTTGCCTACGGTCGAATCAGCCGGAAAGAAATGAACGTTGTTTTCATTTTTGCCGGTGATAAAACTGAGGTCCACAGATTTAACCGGTCTTTTCAGGTGATTTTTTCGGACTGTTCTGCGTAATTTGATTAAATCGAGCGGGAAATTATTCGATTTATCCTTTTTCAATTTAACATTTGCTACCGTTGTATCTCTCAGTGAGTCTGCCTGGTAATCTATTTCGACTGTATATCCGATACTGCCCCCTGCTAAAACAAGATTCTCTATGAACGGTCCTAAAGACAGGGTGCCTTCTCTGTTATCAGGATCAACAGCAGGCAGCCATCTGTTGATATTTGATTTGATTTTCCAATGGCCTGGCGCTGTAATTTCTACTTCCCAGGGCTGAGAATTATGTCCACTTGGCGCGAGAGAAGCGTATCGCAATATTGTTAAATAATCTTTGTTTAGCAATTTATTCTTTACTTTAGTCAAAGATGCTGCATTAACACTTTCACGTACGATCGATCCGCATGATTTTAAAAACGGGAGAGTTGCGGTTATAATAATTCCTTTTCCAGTTTTCAATATAAACTCTCTTATTGACGTTATCATGATATTCTCCTTACTTAAAACAGAAGCCTATTTTCAATGAGGCTTCGTATAGAAATCTTTTCGGTTTGAAATTCCTGTTTCCGATCTGTCTTTCTCCATTTCCGGAAAGAGACAGGTGTCCTGCAGCCCAGGGATTCAGGTAGAAATTGCCTCTGAACTTCCATATGTATCCAAATCCTGAAGTAAAAACTACGTTATTATACTTGTCAGCAGTTTTGTCGGAGGAGTTTCTGATACTATTCTTCCAATATTCTAAACCTGCGCCGAACCACCATTTTTCGAATTCTTCTTTTTCAGAGAACGGAAAGTAATCCAGCAGAAGGGCGTAAGCTTCAATTTTGTGATCCTCGTAGCCGTCAGGTATAATTATTGAAGGTGATTTAACGTTTGCGAAAACTCCTCTCAGACGGATATTATCACTTCCTCTCCAGGCTGAAAAATAGTTCCCACCAGATAAATAGGGTAGTGCGTCAAATTCAAAACCAGTTTTTCCAGTTGAACCGATGTTATCTGTCTGCGACAGGGCTGTGGATGTCATAAGCAGCAAAATGATGATCAGTTTCTTCATTTCTTTTCCTTTTTGGTAAATTCGTTTGATTGCGACTTTAATTGTAACCATATGGTGACATAATATAAGTAACCATGTAGTTACATGCAAGAAAAAAATGATGTCTCATGAAATTTTTTAATATGTCCTATAGAATGTCAGTGCTATGGAAGATTTTCAGCAAAAGGAAAGTCAGGCAGATGATCTACTTTCGAATAATCAGAGCGATGATTCTGAGTAGATTTTGGAGCTTAGTACATAATAGATTGTATTCATACAAAGAGTCTGCCAGGTAATGGTAAAATGATATAGATTGATATTCATACAATTTAAACAAATAAAGAACTGTTTACCTAGCGGATGCGGTAACCTTTCGACAGATTAAGTAAAAGAGGGCTGAAAGCGATTTATAAAAACGTATATGTCTCAATCGGATCAATAACGATTGCCTTCCACACCGTCATTTATAAGGGATTCGAGCCGGTCCAGGTGTTCTGCCGGAATGACAATATCCTGTGATGCCCAGTTCTCCTCAAGGCGTTCGATGCTGCGTGTTCCGGGTATCGAGTTAATGGGGAGATCCCGCGAAATAAGCCAAGCCAGGGCGATCTGCGCTGCTGTGACATTCATCTTTTCAGCTATTTCAGTGACAAAGTCGGCCAGACGGATGTTCGCGGCAATTGCTTCTTCGGAAAACCGCGGATTCTCCAGCCGCCAGTCACCCGGTTCCAGATCGCTTCGTGACCGGATTTTCCCGGACAGAAAACCCCGGCCGAGCG
>JANQEH010000308.1 GCA_028278455.1 bacterium | reverse complement strand
TTGCCTCTGATAAAGGCCGTGTAAAGGAAATTGAAAAAACTCTGCCGGATTTCGCAGTTAAAATGTACGGTACATGGCCTTTATCAGAGGCAAGGATATATGTGTACAGAGCAGGATGCCATACTGATCCATGAGTTTTTACAGAAATATCATACCCGGCAATAGGTTTTACACTTGAAAAAGAACACAGAATATCTATATCGAAATGTGAATTCCCGGGTAACTCACCCATAACACCGGTAATGCGGAATTCATGATCGTCGTTGAACTTGAGGATTTTACCGACGGGATCGCTGTCTTCAAAATATCTTTTTGCTGCTTCTTGAGATATTACCATCGTAAACGGATCGATAAGAGCTCTTTCCGGATCTCCTGAAACAAGGGGAAAATCAAACACCCTGAATACATTGGAATCTGTGAAATACAGGTTTTTCTCATGAATGTTATTCTCATCATCTACCTTGATCATTGCTGCATGGCGATAGAACCTTACAACCTCTTCCACTACTTCGGGATAGCTGTCGAGCAGTCCCTGGGCAAATGGAGCAAATGAAGTGGCATGCGAGCCGCTTCTTTCGCTGAAGTGCAGATGCCTCACAAGCCGGTAAATATTGTCACCCTTTTCATGGAACCTGTCATATTTTAGTTCATCGTCCACGTACAGAAGCATCAGGATACAAGTAAATAAGCCTATGGAAAGGCCCAGAATATTTATTATAGAATATACCTTGTTGTTCTTAAGGTTTCTAATGAAGAATTTTGCATAGTTTCTGAACATATTTTATCCTTAAGTTAGTCTATTCCGATCTAAGTGAATTCACTGGGTTGGCAGAGGCCGCTTTCATTGCCTGGAAGCTAACAGTAAACAAGGCTATTGCGAATGCCGCTATCGATGATATTATAAATGTGCTTACACCTATATTGATCCTGTATGCAAATTCATCAAGGTATGATGACATTACAATATATGCAGCTGGCCATGCAATCACATTTGCAGCCAGTACCCATTTTGTGAATTCTTTAGTCATCAGTATAACAATCGAATATATCGAAGAACCAAGAGCCTTTCTGATCCCGATCTCTTTTGTCCGCTGTTCGGCTGTAAATGAGGAAAGCCCGAAAAGCCCTAAACAAGCAATAATGATCGCCAGGATCGCAAAGTATCTTGACAACCTCCCAAATCTTTCGGTTTCCCTGTATTTTGACGCAAAGTCTTCATCGACAAATGTATAAACCATCGGAAAATTCGGTGAAAATTCATTCCACTTTTTTTCTATCCTTTCTATAGTATCAGAAATATTCTCTGTATTCAGTTTTGCCGAGACAAAATTAAAAATTCTCGGGATGACATACATAACCATTGGACTGATCTCCTGCTGCAGGGAAAAGTGGTGAAAATCCTTAACTACTCCTATAACATCAAATTCACTCTGCCCCTGCTCACCGGCAACACCCACAAGAGTTTTACCTTCTATATTGTCCCAGCCAATCTCTTTTACTGCTGCTTCGTTCATAATTATTGTGCTGCCGGCATCGCTTGTAAGATCACGTGAAAATTCTCTACCGGAGATTATCTCGATATCGTAAAGATCGAAATAATTATAATCCACTGAATTCACCAGGAACAACTTTTGATCATTTATCGTCTTGCCCTTTTCATAAAAGATCGAAGCAAAACCGCTGTTTGTACCCGGAGTACCGTTTGAACCTGTAACATCCATCACACCACTCACATTCAACAGTTCCTGCTTGAATGATTCATATTTTTCCTGATCAATAACTCCCTGCATTGAGATTACGAGAATCTGGTCCGGATTCAGGCCGAGATCTTTTTCTTTGAAATAACTCAACTGTTGAGATACTATTATTGTTCCCACTATCAATATTATGGAAATGGAAAATTGCAGCACAACAAGTCCTTTTCTAAGATATGATTCTCTTTTGCTGCCTCCAGTCTTTTTTTGAAGCATGCTGATAGGCCGGAAAGATGACAAAATAAACGCCGGATAGCTGCCGGAAAAAATACCCACCAAAACAGCGGACAGGAAAAAGGCTATATTGAGAAAAATGTTTCCTGAATAATCTATATCAATAGATTTATCGGCTATAGAATTGAAGAACGGCATCAGAAGCTCGATCAGGGCTATTGCTAGTATAGCCGCAAAGAATGAAAAGATGATCGATTCTCCAAGAAATTGTCTGATAAGCTGTATCCTCTTTGCTCCCAGCACCTTTCGCATCCCTACTTCTTTCACCCTTATTGCTGACCTTGCGGTAGCAAGATTCATATAATTGATGGAGGCTATCATAAGAATAAACATTCCTATTGTCGAAAATATGTAAACATAAGCCCTGTCAGAGGTAGAATTGAAATCATTAGATAAATCAGAATTCAGATGAATCTCTAATAATGGCTGTAGACTGGTTTTCATTGACATACCGTATGCATTAAGCGCTGAGGCATGTTCATCGGTCATGCCTGATATCTTCTCTTCGAATATTTTATAGTCCACACCTTCATTTAATTCGATAAATGTATACATGTTTCCCAGGTCTGTCCAACCGTTTAAGGATACATCTTCACTGTCTTGCCTCCCTGTATTCGAACTCATTATATTATATTGCAGATTAGTATTTGAAGGGATATCTTCGATTATTCCTGTCACCTCACAATCAGTGTCCGAGTTAAATCTCATTACTTGTCCTATCGGTTCCAGGTCACCAAAATATTTCTCAGCAATACTCTGGGTAAGTACTACCGTATTTGGACGTTTTAAAGAGTTCGAGGGATCTCCTTTAATAAATCTATAATCAAACAGGCTGAAAAGAGATGAATCTGCATATATATGACCCGATTCGTAGAATTTCTTTTCCTGGTACTCTATAAGAATATTATTACTCTTACGAATCCTGGTAAAATCCATAACCTCAGGATAATCCCTTTTAAGCACTATTCCCCATGGCGGTCCGGCTGTTGCCATATCCAGATCTGTAGCCTTGGATTTAAACTGAACATTAACCCTGTATATTTTTTCAGCTTTCGCATGATACCGGTCATAACTCAATTCATCATTCACATAAAGCATGATAAGAGCGAAGCAGACCATCCCAGTGGAGAGCCCGATAATGTTTATAAGAGAATAGATTTTGTTATTCTTTAGATTTCTGAGAAAAAATTTCAAATAGTTCTTTATCATTTATATGCCCTTAGTTTTATTATTCCGCTCTCAGCGATTTAACCGGATTGGCAGCAGCAGCTTTCACAGCCTGAAAACTAACTGTAAATAAAGCGATAACAAATGCGGCTATCGCAGATACAATGAATGTACTAATCCCTATATTGATCCTGTAGGCAAACTCATTCAGATAAGACGACATTATAAAATATGCTGACGGCCATGCAACGACATTCGCTACCAGAATCCATTTTGTGAATTCCTTTGTCATAAGTATGACTATCGAATAAATTGACGATCCAAGCGCTTTTCTTATTCCTATCTCTTTTGTTCTCTGTTCGGCTGTAAATGAGGAAAGCCCGAACAAACCAAGACATGCGATAATAATTGCGATGACGGCAAAATACCGGGAGAGGTTACCGAATCTCTCTATATCTCTGTATTTGGAGGCAAAATCCTCGTCGACGAATGAATAAACAATCGGGTAATTGGGTGAAAACTCATTCCATTTATTCTCGATCCTCTGGATAGTACCGGAAATGTTATCTGTGCTTAACTTCACTGAGACATATCTGAACATTCTCGGTATAACAAACATTACCTGGGGGCTAATTTCCTCCTGAAGAGAAAAATGATGAAAATTTGCGGCAACACCTATCACGTTGAAATCCCCTTTCCCCTGTTCGCCTGCATATGATTCAAGTACTTTATTTTCGAAGCTATCCCAGCCCAGTTCCTCTAGTGCGGCCTCGTTCAATATAACTGCATTTCTAACGTCAGTGGATATCTCGCGAGAAAACTTTCGACCTTCAATCAATTCTATACCATAAAGATCCATATAATTATAGTCAACAGAATTGACAAAAACAAGTTTCTGGTCTTTGCTTGTTTTTCCTTTTTCAAGAAAGATCGATGCGAATGCGCTGTTCTGTCCCGGTGTTCCGTTTGATCCCGTTACACCGATCACCCCGTTCAGACTCTGAAGTTCCTGTTTAAAAGATTCATAATTGTCACCATCAAAACCGCTCTGGAGAGATATCACAAGCATCTGATCGGGATTAAGTCCAAGATCCTTCTCCAGGAAGTAGTTCAGTTGCCGGGAGACTATTATCGTACCGGCAATCAGTACTATCGATATTGCAAACTGAACTACCACTAGTCCTTTTCTAAGGTAAGACTCACGTTTACCTAATCCTGTTTTTCTCTGCAGCATACTTGTGGGACGAAAGGATGAAAGAATGAATGCCGGATAACTGCCTGAAACAATCCCGACAAGAAATGCCGAAATGAATAATATCGCATTCAGCAAGAGATTTTCAGAGTAATCTATATCTATGGACTTTTGCGCAAGAGAATTGAAAAACGGCAGAAGAAGTTCGACAATGGCCACAGCAAGTATCGCTGCAAACAAAGAGAAAATGATCGATTCTCCAAGAAACTGTTTGATAAGCTGCAAACGTTTTGCGCCTAACACCTTTCTCAATCCCACTTCCTTGATCCTCACAGAAGATCTTGCGGTTGCAAGGTTCATATAGTTGATGCAGGCGATCAAAAGAATGAATACAGCTATCGTTATGAATATGTATATATACTTTATACTTGTCGATGTGTCGAATCCATTAGAATACTGGTTATTTAAGTGAATATCCGCAAGGGGCTGCAGACTTGTCACCATTGAAATTCCTGATCGACTGAGAGTCCCGGCTTTTTCATCTGTTATTCTCCTTATCTTTTCTTCGAACGCTTTATAGTCGGTTCCTTCAATGAGCTCAATAAATGTATACGTATATCCAATATCAGTCCAGCTGTGGATATTTATATCTTCAACGTCAGGTCTGCCGATATTGGATGTTAAAATATTGTACCGAATATCCGTATTTGACGGCAAATCCTCGATTATACCGGTAACTTCGTAGCCATCCTCCGAATTAAATATCATTGTCTTTCCTAGCGGATCGGTGTCTTTGAAGTATTTTTTTGCAATACTCTCAGTCAGAACCACAGTATTTGGCCGGTTCAAAGCATTGGTTGGATCACCCTTGATGAATATGTAATCGAATATACTGAACAGGGATGAATCGGTATAAGCATGCCCGGTTTCGTAGAACTTTTGCCCTTCATATTCTACAAGTATATTATTGGTTTTCCTGAACCGCACAAATTCCAGCACTTCAGGATACTCGGTTTTCAATACAGGTCCCCATGGCGGACCCGATGTAGCGAGATCAAGATCCCTGGCCTGGGATTTGAATTGGACATTCACGCGGTACACCCTATCCGCTATATCATGGTATTCATCATAGCTCAATTCATCACTAACATAGAGCATTATCAGGGCAAAGCAGACCATCCCTGTGGAGAGGCCGATAATATTTATGAATGAATATACACTGGACTTTTTAATATTCCGCAGTGTGATTTTCAGATAGTTACTGAACATGAGTTTTCCTCGAAAATTGGCATATTATTCCTGTTGACAAATGAATTTGCAATCACTATGCCACATGAGCATTTGAACTCAAATAAGAGATGATTCAAACAGAAAAGATTTTTTTTTGTACGGTAGGTGAAAAAAGGTGTACGCAGGCGTACACAGACTGATCTGTATCAGTCATTCATATCTCAGAGCATCTACAGGATTGGAGAGCGCTGTTCTTATTGCCGAATATCCTACTGTAAGAATAGCGACAGCAAGAGTAACAAGTGTGGGAATCAGAAAACTGCTAATTCCCGGTTCTATTCTGTATGCAAATTCCCGCAGCCATCTATTCATAATAAAATATGATATAGGATATGCAATTATACTTGAGATTGTAACAAGAATGAATATGTCTCTTGCAAGTAGTGTTAATATTTCCATGACAGAAGAACCCAGGACCTTACGTACACCAATTTCCTTAGTACGTCTTTCAGCTAAATAAGCCGCCAGACCAAACAAGCCGATACAGGAGATAAAAACAGCTAAAACAGTGAATATCAATGCTATGTTTCCTGCTCTCTTTTCCACCCTGTACAGGCTTTCAAAACTATCATCGAGAAAAGTATATTCCAGCGGTACAGGGGCAGAAAATGATTCCCAGGTTTCCTGGAGAAAATTCAGTGTTTCAACTAAATTCTTAGTCTTCAGTTTGATAGAAATATATCTTTCGCGGTGTATATTAGGATCAGACAGAAGTATCCCTAATTTTTCTATACGAGTATGCAGCGACCTGTAATGATAATTTTTTATCACCCCAATTACGCTTATTATTTCCCGGCCGAATTTTAGTTCTTTACCGATCGGATCTCTCCAGCCAAGCTGATCTGCCACTTCCTGATTTATGACGATTGCATTTCTGTCGGTACTATATTCAGGAGAAAAAAATCTTCCAGCGAGAAGATCTAATTCAAGTGTTTCAAGATAATGATGATCGCACCATATGAAATCAAAATGCACTCTTCCTGAGTTTTCAGGTGTTATCTGAATGTTTGCATAACCCCGTCCCGGTATAGTACTGGAAGAAGATACTTTCATAATGTTTGGATGCTGCTTGACTGACTCTTTAAATGTATTGAGATCCCCCCCCAGCTGCCTTGCATTATTTACTGATATTATCTGTTCCTGGTTAAATCCAAGATTCTTTTCCTGAAAATATTCTAACTGTTTAAATAGAATCAGACTGCTGACAATCAATATCACTGAAATGGAAAATTGAAACAATACTAAACCGTTGCGGAAAAAATCTCCTTTACTTTTGCAGCTGAAGCCACCCTTGACAACATTTAAAACATTGATTGAAGAAAGATATAGTGACGGATAGCTTCCAGAGAAAAAGCTCACGAATAAGGTAATAATAAGCAATCCCGGAATAGTAAAATAGTTGCTAAAATAATGCAGTTCGATATTTCTTCCGGATAGAGATCTAAAAGCCGGTAGCGATATCTCAACAATTATAATTCCAATCAACATCCCGATTGAACAGAGCAAAAACGACTCAATCATAAATTGCTTTATTAACATAATCCTGTTTGATCCCATGACTTTGCGAACACCTATCTCTTTTGCCCTTATTGCGGATTTTGCGGTTGATAAGATCATAAAGTTGATACAGGCAATCAGTAGAATAAAAAATGCTATTGAGGTAAAAACATATACATATACGATATTACCTTCGGGACTGCTGTCCCACTGGAGTTTTGAGTGCAGATGAATGTCCTCAAGAGGTTCGAGATAATATTTCCAGCTTTTAAAATGACGATTTGCAGGTAAAACGTAACTGTTTACAACGTCAATGAGTTTTTTGTCAACAATTTTATAGTCGTAATCCTCAGGTAATACTAAATATGTAGCATACATATTGCTTTTCCAGGGTTTTCTATCATCCGGAAAGGAAGCAACAGTAAGTATCATACTAAACTGTAAATGAGAATTCCCCGGTACATCCTCAATAACTCCTGTTACATTGAAATCAATATTACGAATTTCCAGAATCTTATTTAACGGATCATCAGAACCGAAATACTTTTCTGCAGAAGACTTCGTAATGACTGCCGAATTCATATAAGACAAAGCTGTTTCAGGATCACCCTTAAGGAATGGATAGGAAAATACCTCGAAAAACTCAGGATCGGATGCAATTACCCCGTTATCCTTGAAAGTCTTCCCGCCTAATGAAATCAGGCTCCCGCTAAGGTCACTTACCTTGATCGCTTCTTCAACTTCAGGAAATTCCGATTCCAAACACTCCGACAGTATTTTCGGTGTATGTACCTGGTTGATCTCGACATCAATGATCTGACCATTCACTCCGATCCTATAAATACGGCCTGAATTTTCATGGAAATGATCAAAACTCAATTCATACGAAACATACAGCATTATTAAAATACAGCAGGCTATACCGATAGCCAGGCCACTGGTACTTATTGCCGAATAGACCTTATGTCCTTTTATATTTCTGTAAGCAATTCTCATGTAGTTTTTATACATTGCCGCATTCCTTGAAATAGAAGAAATTATAAATGGAAGGATTGAGATGATCACCTGTCCCCAATACCATAACCAGGCTATTAATAATCCCTTGTCGGTGACTGTTTCTTTGTACATCTCCTCGAAATCACCTGCGAGTCCGGCAGGCTCATCGATCTTCGAAGCCCTGCTCAGAAGCCATTCCGCAATCTTCGGTGGTTTAGATTTGGTAACGGTCACGCGGACTATTCCTTCTTGAACGCGTAATCCGGAATACCGTCCCAGAGGTTTTTCTGGAGATCGCGCGTTACCTGAAGCGCTTTTTCTCCTTCCGGTGATACCTGGTAAAATATCTTGCTTCTGCCCCCTCGTTCCGGAGTCGGTTTTCCCCTTGACTTTATCAGGAATCCTTTCTTAACCAGCTTATCAAGTGAAACGTAAAGCGCACCGAAAGATATTATTTTCCCGGTTACTTCTGTCAGATGCTTTTTAACCGGTACTCCGTATGCATCCCCTTTGAGCCTGTAAACAGCGATCAAAAGCATTTCTTCCCAACGTGTCAGATAATCCATTATCTTTCCCTGTTATTATAAGGAAACATAAATATTATCTATATGTACTATAAAATAGTATAAATGTTTCAAAATTTGTACTATTTTATAGTACATATACAAAAAAAGGAAATATTACTCATATCTTAATGAATCGGCGGGATTGGTAATTGCCGCTTTTATTGTCTGAAATGATACCGTAAGGAGCGCGATGATATAGGTAGAAGTACATGCGAAAATAAATATCCCAAGGTCTATTTCTATTCTATAAGCGAAGTCCTGCAGCCATTTCTCCATAATGAAATAACCGAGGGGCCAGGAGACGACATTTGCGATCAAGATCAGCCTGGCAAAATCGCGGAGCAACAGGGTAACTATATTTGGAACGGTTGCGCCGAGGATCTTTCTGACTCCGATCTCATGGGTCCTCTCTTCGGCTGTAAAAGACACTAATCCGAATAAACCCAGACAAGCTATAAGAACCGTAAAAAGGGAGAATATTACGAAGACCTGGCCCATAATCTTCTCATTCCGGTATAGATTCTCAAGATGGTCATCTAAAAAGAAATATTCGAATGCCTGGTTCGGCAATATCTCTTTTACTACATCACCAATATAGTCAACTGTTTCATCGATATTCTGCTTCATTATCTTTACTGAGATCCAGTTAAAATCATAGAAATTTCCCGGAAAAATCACTACAGGTTCCATCGGCTCATATAAAGAACTGAGATGGAAATCTTCAACAATACCTACAACCAGTGCTTTTTTGTCTCCGATTTCTATATCCAGCCTGCTGTTTATCAATGTATCATTCCCTATCTGTGTAACTGCCAACTCGTTTACAATAACAGCCCTATCAATATCAGACATTATAAATTCTGAAAAATTTCTCCCTTCCTTTAACCTGAATCCATACATTTCCAGGAAGTTATAATCGACTGAAAGGTACCTGAAGAACGGAGGCTCATCATAATTCGAACTGAACCATTTGACAGTAGTTTCATTCAACACATTAATCGGCAATTCGCTTGATGCTGTAACATTGATTATACTCGAATGCCCTAATAACTCATTCTTAATAGACCTGTAGTTCTCAGCTCCTGCCTTAAGCTTTATAGCCACAATTCCTTCATGGTCATAACCAAGATCCTTGTTTCTTATATAGTCCAATTGGGAGTAAATAACAGCTGTACCGATAATCAGCATGATCGATATCCCAAACTGCGCTACAACGAGGCTTGTCCGCAGAATATTTTTAGTGGATCTTGTACTCAATGTACCTTTTAATACTTTTGATGGCTTGAATGAACTGAGGAAAAGTGCCGGATAACTGCCTGAGCCGATCCCTACAAAAATCGATGTTCCAATTATAGTATAGAGTATCCAAAGATCTGTGCGGTAGTCAAGAACAAGTTCCTTCAAAATGATCGAGTTGAAGAACGGCAGCAGGAGTACTACTAATCCCAAAGCCATAATAAATGCAAAAAGCGACAAGATAACCGACTCACCGAGGAATTGAGAGATCAACTGTTTCTTTTTAGCTCCAACTACTTTTCTTACTCCTACTTCTTTTGCCCTGATTGATGACCTGGCTGTAGACAAGTTCATAAAGTTAAAACATGCCGTTATAAGGATTATCAATGATATCGATGAGAATATGTAGACATATCTAACAAGACTGTTTGGCTCTAGCTCTCTTACAAGATTAGAGTGCAGATGAATTTCTGTGATTGGCTGGAGTCTGAATTTGACAAAATCTTGAGTTCTCGTACCTCGGTGCTGGTGAAGCCTGATGAAATCATCAAATTTTTCTTCAAGAGCATTTGCATCTGCATTTTCACCCAGCAAAAGATATGTATAAAATAAATTATCCTGCCAGTCATTTAATGAATGCGGATTATAAAGGTCGCTGACAAGTTCAACAGGCAAAAGAATACTGAACTTGAAATGAGAGTTACCCGGAATATTATCCACAACTCCGGACACTGTCAGGTCAAACTCATTTTTAATACTGATCCTTTTATCGATCGGATCTTCATCACCAAAATACTTTTCTGCAATCTCCTTTGTCAAGATAACTGAATTTGGATCTGCAAGAGCATTTCTTGAAGAACCATTAATAAACGTGAAATCGAATACTCTGAAGAATGTTGTATCGGCAAAAAGCAGACCTGCCTCTTCAAATCTTTCTGATCCTATCCGGATTACTGTCTTCTCTTCATTCGGAAGCCTGAATAATCTGACGCAGTTAATAATTTCGGGATACTCATCCTTCATCACAATACCGATCGGAGCAGGGATCGCAGATGGTGTGTATTTCCTGTTCCTTAACTGGATCTCCTCCAGAAGTCTATATATTCTTCCTGAGTTTTCATGAAATCTGTCATAACTCAATTCATCTAAAACATATAGGAAGATCAGGATGCAGCATCCTATCCCCAAAGAGAGCCCGAATATATTGACGAAGGAATATACCTTATGCTTTTTAATGTTCCTTAAAGCTATTTTCAGGTAATTGAACAGCAAATATTTAATCCGTTTGTTCTTTCAGGTAAGACCAATACTGTAAATTAATCACTGGAACAAAAATATTCCAGTAATTTTAAATACGTTCTTGAATTCAGTATGTTTTATTATTTCAGCAGTAAGTAATAATTATTGAATACAGACTGTAAATGAGTGGATATTACTATTAGCAAAAAATGATGAAAAAATAATTGTTTTGACTGAAACAATTTATTAGATTTGATTTGCATCTCGAATAATTGGAGTCCTAATGAAGTCTGCATTAATAATTGATGATGATATTACGAGTAGAAATTTATTTGGTGATATGTTGAGAAAAGTCTCATTTATCGTCGAGGAAGCTGAAGATGGATGGGACGGAATTAAAATGGCAAAAAAAAACAGCTACGATGTAATACTTCTTGACCTGAAGATGCCGGGTCTCGATGGTGAACAAGTTCTCAATATACTTAATAAACTCAGCAGGCAGCAGCCAACATTAATTGTCTCAGGATTCCTTACAAAAGATAAAATCATGAAACTAAGCAAGATCGGCGCAAGAGGTTTCCTTGCAAAACCTATAGAAGAATCGAAATTCTACAATGCTGTTTACCAGCTTTGTCCTTTTGATATTCCAGATTAGCTTATCAAACCTGAAGTACTTTTTTGATTTTTTCACCAATTTCTTTTATCGTGAAAGGTTTCCTGATAAAACCTTTTGCTCCCAGTTCCTGGGCCTGTTTTATCTTATCTGATCCTGAGAAACCACTAACAATTATAGCTTTTTGATCCGGTACTATCTCGAGCGTTCTTTTAAATGTCTCCAATCCGTCTATACCTGAACCAAGAAGCATATCGATCAAAAGAAGGTCGATCCTGTTTTGTTGCAGAAATTCTACTGCCTCTTCCCCGCTGGACGATTCAAATGGTCTGTAATTCAGCTTACTAAGCAGGAATACCCCAATCTCTCTCTGCTCAGGTTCATCATCTATCAATAGAATCGTCTCACCGTTTCCAAAAAGATCTACGAGGTCCGGAATATCATCAGCAGCCCCCTTCTTCATCCTTGCCGAAGGTATATAAAGGTCAAAAACTGTCCCCATTTCGATCTCACTGCGAACGTCAATAAATCCGTTTAGATTCTTTACAACATTCCATACAACCGACAAACCTATACCGGATCCGCTTCTTCCAAGGACTTTCTTGGAGAAATACGGTTCAAAAATATACTGGATATCTTCATTGCTGATCCCTGTTCCAGTATCGGAAACACTTAGTACGACATAATTTCCCGATGGGATATCATCATACCCTTTAACATGATTGGTAACCGATTTATTTGATGTAGATATATATATTCTGCCCTCACCGGGCATTGCTTCAACCGCATTAAAAAATAAATTGTAAAGTACCTTCAGCATTTGGATCTTTGAGCATTCTATATCCTTTAGAAACGGTTCCAGCCCAATATCGATAGAGATATCGGCTTTTGATTTTTTCATCTGCTTCACTTCGGTAGAACCCAGAAATTCGGTAATTATATCGTTAAGGTTTACAGTTTCTGTATTAACGATCCCACCTCTTGCCATGGTCAGAAGATCCTGCACAAGTTCTGCTGCCCTCTGTCCTGATTTCTTTATTGATTCAATTTTTGAACGGAATGGATCGTTTTTGTCTATATCCAGCAAGAGCAGGTCCGGATAGGTTACAAGACCTGTCAAAATGTGGTTTAAATCATGCGCTACAGCCCCTGCAAGACGCCCTAAAGACTCCATCTTCTGAGACCTGTTCAATTGATCCCGCATCCTGTTAATCTCAGTAATATCATGATGAATACTCAAAATCGCGGATCTTCCTTCATATTCAATAAGTGAAGCGTTGACGAGTAATTCTATCTCCTCATTCTCAATGTCATATTGAACGGTTTCGAAGTTGCCGAGCTTGGTACCCTGAATAAGAGTTGCTATCCTTTCCCTGATACTGGAGCTGTCTTTACAGAGATCAAAAAGGGATTTTTCAATAATTACTTCATGATCATATCCATATAATTCCAGTGCTATTTTATTTGCTTCAAGGATTCTTCCTGATTCAGGTTCTATTATTATTATTGCGTCATTGGCATTTTCAAAAAGGCTCTTATAATTTGTTTCTGTTTCTAATAGGGCCTCTTCAACCTTCCTCCTGGCAGTTATATCCAATAATAAACCCGAAGCTCCCCTTACTTTTCCCCTTTCATCAAGCAAAGGTGAAGCCCAGGCCTCGAAATACGCTTTTCCAATATTAACATTTATATTCACAGCTTTCCCTGAATATACCTTATTCAAACTGGCATTCAAATCCGGTAATTCTCCATAAAGGTCAAATAATGATTTTCCAACATTCTCACCGGGTTTTAGTCCCAGTGATTCAAGCCCTTTCCCTTCTGATAGCAGCAGTATCCCGTCTTTATTCGCTGACCAGACAATTACTGGTAAATTCTGAGCGACTGTCATGAGTTTATCCTCTGTTTCGACCAGCGCCAGTTCTGTCAGTTTTCTGTTCGTGATATCAACTACTATACCGTCAATGTATTCTATACCTTCTTCGTCTTTCTGAAGCGATCCGGATATTTCCGTCCAGATTATAGTTCCGTCTTTACGTTTGAGTCTCAGTTCAATATCTTTAAAAAATCCATGCTGTTTGATTAGTTCCAATATCTCTTTTCGTTTTTCCGGCTCCTCGTAGGTATCTTCAACTTTAATTTCAAGCAATTCATCAACTGAATCATATCCGAGCATTTTAACGAATTCCAGATTGACGTGGAGAAATTTACCTTCCGGATTCGAAATAGTCCTGTATATTCCGACATTTATGTTTTCAATGAGCGTTCTGTATTTCTTCTCATTTTCGCTGAGAAGCTTCTCTGTTTCGATTCTGTCAGTTATATCTTCATATGTACCTAGTATACCGACGACATTGCCTGATGAGTCATGAAGCGGTATCTTGTTAGTATCTAGCCACGCCTGCTTACTGTCTGCCTGTAATTGTGGCTCAATTATATGATACTCACCCTTATTATTACCCATAACCCTCCGGTCGCATTCTAAGAAGAAATCTGCCTCTTCTTTCTTCCAGGCAAGTTCATGATCCTTTTTCCCTACGATTTCTTCCGTACTTTCAACACCTGCAGCTCGCGCAAAATTCTTATTGCAGCCGAGATATACTGATTCTTTGTCTTTCCAGAAAACGAACTGGGGAATATTGTCAAGTACCAACTGCAGCATAGTACGGGATCGATTATAGTCTCTTGTTGAGGATATTCTTTTTTGGTGCTCATTAAGAAAAAACACCAGAATTATAAGGTTTACTGAATATGCAATAAGAATATTCGGACTGTCTATAGGATTGTTTTCAGGAAGAATAATCCCATTTGTCCCGGCAAAATATATTCCGGTCATTGTAAGGAATGTCAGAATTGTAAAGAACACAAGCGATCTTCTGCCGAGGAGAAGTTCAGCAGCAATCAGGATAATGTAATAACCTGCAATTCCTATATTTATTAGTCCTGCTATATCATACCCGAAAAATCTGAATGTAGCCCTAATCCAGAGTGACCAGATCAAAAGAAAAGAAATTGTATGAACATAACCTTTTCTTGCAATGACTATTGCGAAAATAACACCTAACACGAGAAGCGGTACAGTGTATAACTCATATTTTTCAACACTTTCGAGAAAAACAAAAGAGATCATCCTTACTAATAATACACTGAGAGAGGCAAAAAGGAGGACATTCAGGATTGCAAGTGTTCTGTTCTGTTCTTCATTGTCAAAAACAGGCGGCGCAATGATTCCTTTGGCAATTTTGATCATAAATCCATCCCCTGCTTATTTTTAGTATATTAATAATGCGAATAGAAATACTGGAAGTAACCGGGGCTGCAAAACTCCTGATTAGGGGTAATATAATCTAAATAATACTAAAAGTTCAATATTTTTTTTGGAAAATAGTAAGAGACATATAAAGCCCCTGCATAATTGCAGAGGCTTTGTTATCGAGTATTTTATCTGTTACCGTGCTGGTGATATACCTTTCCCACAATCTTCCAACCGCTGTCAAATTTCAGAAGTAGAAGATAATCTGTATAAATCTTCGTCCCGTTCTTATGCATATCAACTTTTGCATTCGCCGCTCCGCCTGTAACATCGACTTCAAGAATTCGACAGTCCATTTTTGATCCGGCCGGATCAAAATCGTCTCTTTTTTTACGGGATTCTATATTGTTGATCCATGTTTTTATGGGATATTTACTGATGTCTTCCCCTTTTGCTGAATAAATGGCAAAATCAGCATGGAATCCTTTTGCCATCGCCTTTGTGTCCAAATCGTTAAAAGCACCGTTAAAATATGATGCTGTAATCACCTTTTTGACAGCATCCTCTTCAGCTTTATAAGAGATAAAACCTGTTAGAGAGAAGAACATCGCAGCGCATATTACTACACAAACAGATAATACTAAAGGTTTTCTTTTCATAGCTTGCTCCATTTTTTATTTTTATATAATCCTTTCAGGATACGACATAGATCGTATCCGGTTTCAATATTCTTCGAGAATCAATATACAATGTATTTCTCTACATGACAAATAAAAAACCCCCATAATAAATTATGAGGGCTTTTAGGTGGTAGAAATGAATTTCTATCTATCTACAATTCTGTACTCGTAATAATTCATTCCTCTGTATTTGTCAAGAATAAACAACCTGTCATTAAAAATCCTGATGTCGTCCGCAAAATGGTCCAATGGTAATTTCCATAACAGTTTTCCGTCTTTTCTGAATATCTGCAATTCATACATATCGGTCTCGGTTATTTCAGTATTCCCGAAGACCTTGATATCAAGATCCCTGTGACCTGAACCGCCGGTATTGACATTGTAATTCTGAAAAATTCTCTCATTCTTACTGATCTGCCTTTTCGCGGTCACTACCCAGATTCTATCCTTGGAATCAACGGCTATACCGCTTGAAACATCTTTCATATGCGGAAGCATCATAGTTACACGCCTTCCTGCTCCGGTGCTCGAAACATCCAGATTGTCTTTATCCGGCAGAGGCGGAGTTGTATCGTAATTAAGCTTCCTGTCTATTTTAAGCAGAAGTTCACCTTCTGGAGAGTACTTATCGATCCTGTTCTGGTAGTTAAAAGCAAGATAAACATTATCATATTTATCAATTGTAAAATGAAATTTATTTCCCTGAAGATTAAGCATAATATCATTATAATTAAGGGGGATTCCGAAAGTACCCTTCGATTCGCCTCTTCCGGTGAATAGTCTGACGAGTCCAGGCTGCTCTTCAAGTTCGCTGCCGGGTAACAGTCCAGAAAACATGCCTGCTCCGCCCATAAGTATATCTCCCGTCGAAAACTGCCTGATAGTCCCGATCGAATGGCTGAAATTCACAGTTTCAATGCTTTTCCCGTCAGTGTTTAATACTTGAATCCTGAGATTTCCCTGATCACATATAATCAGCCTGTTTTCATCATCTATATCCAACGAATAGGGCATATTAAACTCAACCGGCCCCTGTCCTTTTTCACCTAAGGTTGCAAGATATTTTCCGGACATATCAAATTTCTGTATCCGGTGGTTACCTGTGTCGAGAATATAAATGTTACCGTTCTTATCAACCACAATATCCGATGGTACATAGAAGTTATAGTTCTCATCTCTGCTGTCAAAGCTTCCGATCTTATTTATAAAAACCAGTGCTGCCTTTGGATTATTTCCCCAGAGCCCTTTATTACCATTATGAATTATTCGATCCTGCCGGGCCGTCTGTGCTCCAGCTTCAGACTGCCCGGCAATAAACACTATAAGACTTGACCAAACAATCAATAACCGGTTTATTTTAATATGGGAAATGTAATTCAGCATATCTCCTCCCACGGTCTTCCCCTATTTTAACCTTTTATTTTATATTCATAGTAATTCATACCTCTCAACCTGTCGAGAATAAAAAGCCGGTCCCCGATTATCTTGATCTGGTCACAGAAATGCGTGAGAGGAATGGTACCTAAAAGATCACCCTCCGGGCTGAAAACTTCCAGCTTATACATATTTGTCGTTACCAGCTCAGTATTACCTTCTACATTCTGAGAGAGTTTAGTACTGCCTCCATCAGTTGTAACACCCATCTGCATACTGACCGCCTCATCATCTTTCATCTGGCGGTCAAGCGTACAAACCCAAATTCTGCCTTTTTCATCAACTGCAATACCGTTGGATGCCTTGTTCATTCTGGGCATTCTGAGAGTGAAATTGTTTCCATCTTTTTCTGTTTTGGCCTTACCTTCTTTGGGTTTGGAAATATCATAGTTCAATTCTCTATCGATGAAAAGCTGCTGTTTTCCATCGGGGGAATATTTCTCTATCCTGTTTTGATGAACGAACGCAACATAAGTATTCTTGTCTTTATCTACAGCAAATTTAAACCTGTTACCTGTTCTGTTCATCAGGAAGTCATTGTATAATTGCTCCTTTACATATTCCCTTTCTATCGAACCGTCAGGTTTTACTATCTTTACGAGATTTCCGGCCTCACCCTCTTCTCCGCCAATGGTTATCATTCCTCCTTTTGAAATCATTAAACCTCCACCACCCATAATCATATTGCCTTCATCGGATAACCTGAATTCTCCTACGCCATCCTCCATCAGTATCGTTTTATGGTTTGTACCGTCCGGTTTAAGAATCTGGATCCTGAAATTTCCCTGGTCTGAAACATAAATATAACCGCTGTCATCGATATCGATAGAGATCGGATTCATATATTCACCGGGACCCTGTCCCTCCTCACCAAATGTCCTCAGATAACCACCATTAGGATCGAATTTCTGTATCCTGTGATTTCCGGAATCGAGAACATATAAATTACCTTCTCTGTCTTTGGCGATATCTACGGGGAGATAGAACAGATAGTGCTCCTCTTCAGCATCGATATCCCCTATCTTTCTTATAAGGTCCAATGTCACCCGGGGATCATCACCCCATTTTCCTTTCTTTCCGTTGTGAACGATCTTGAAATCCTCTGCCAGATTTTCTTCACTTACAGGTATCTGGGCCGATACTCCCGATATAAATGTCAATATCAGGGCAAGTGACACTACGTTTTGCATAGTTTTCTTCATGATTCCTCCTGTTAGTTTAATTTATAACTGTTCAATTATTTTATATTCGTAATACTGCATTCCCCTGAATCTATCAAGGATGTAGAGTTTGTCCCCCAGAATCCTGATACCGTCAGCAAAGTGCTTGAGCCTGATCCTGAATGAAACCTTACCCATATCATCGAATACCTCCAGACAGAACATATCTGTGATTTTAATACCAGTCTCTCCGCTGACAGAAAATGAAAAGGCCTTATTGCCCGATGAATCCCTTCTAATGTTCATATTTGTCTGTACCCTCTCACAATCTTTCATTTGACGTAGAGGGGTAATAATCCACATCCTGTTTTTCCGGTCTACAGAGATTCCATTTGAACAAAGATTCATCTCGGGTTCATTCACCCTGATCATTTCTTTTATATCTTCAGTTCCTTGTGCTATGGGTAGTGTTGAATCAAAGTTAAGTGTTCTGGAAGTAGTAAATAATAGCCGACCTGTTTGAGAATACTTCTCGATCCTGTTCTGATAAGCGTAACATAAATAAATTGAACCGTCTGGACCGTTAGAAATATGGACTTCATTGCCAAGCCTGTTCATCATTAGGTCTTTGAAATCAACACTGGTACTAAAGCGGGTAAGAATATTTCCTTCCCGGTTAATAATTCCCGCAGAATTATCCCTGAATGCTGATCCTCCAGCTATCTGCCCCATGATTCCGGAAACTCTACCGATTAGAATCTTGTTGTCCTCCAGAATCCTCAATCCACCTGTTCCTGCTTCTCTTCTTATTGTCGTTATACTGCACCCGTCTTTATCAAGCATCTGGATACGGTAGTTGCCCTGGTCAGAAATATAGAGATTTCCGCTTTTGTCAATATCAAGTGAGCTCGGATACCTGAACTCACCGGGGCCCTGGCCTTCCACCCCAAACGTTCTGACGAATATTCCTTCCGGATCGAATTTCTGAATCCTGTGGTTACCCGAATCAAGTATGTAGATATTACCATTCATATCAGCAGCAATATCAGACGGTAAATAAAACATATAATTTTCATCGGCAGATTCGATATCTCCGATAGTACGTATAAGCTCGATTTTCTGTACCTGAGAAATATCCTGATACGAGAACGCAAATATCGAACTTAAGCTTAATAAGACCGTAACAAATATCATCTTTGACTGCATTCCTGTCATATTATATCACCCCTCAATTACTACATTGCGTAGTAATTGAGGTCAAAAAAATTATCTTTTTATATAATAACTTGCGCGAGGTTTCTTTGTGGTCCATACACGAATTGATATATCGTCCCTGTCCATTCTCTGGATAACCACACTCTCAACTTTCATCTTTACTTTATCCTTTTCCACCACTAAGTCCATACCTGCATGGATTCTCCCGGTATTGTAATCCCAGACAAATATAGACAGTGGTATAAAACCCGCTGCAAAACTCAGGACAAACAATTTCTTCAGCGCTATCTTCAAGTACGGTTTTCGGTAATTTATCAATCTCTTAATTCTCCCGGTATGGCCTGAATTGTCTGCCGCGAAGGGCCTTACCGATGCCAGAGCAAGCCTCCAGTTATATACAGGAAGGTTTTTACCCGATTCCCATACTTTCATAATCGATTCGGCCAGGAGAAGGGGATCATTTATAATCTTCAGTGTAAGATCATCGCAGGATGTTTCCCTGTCACGGTTGAAACCTTCGTAAATAAACAGCCGGTATGATAACAGCAGAACGAATGTCAGCAAATACCAGAACAATTGCGTATACTGCTCCATCATCATAACTCTTCCGAAAAGCAGAACCAGGGCTGGAGGTATCAATACCGGAATGAACTGCATGATTCTGTTAAAAATACCGTCTTTTCGTTTTATATGGGTAAGCTCGTGGGACATTACAGCTGTCAATTCACTGTAATTCAGTCCTGATAGCAGTTTCCTTGAAATAAAAACGGCCGGATTGAAAATGCCGATAGTGAAGATCAGCGGCTTTTTATCTGAGAAATAATATAGAGCTGGTGTTCTCTTTAATCCTATCTTTCGTACCAGTTTGCGCACAAGCCTGTAGAATTCAGGTTCATCATGCGGCTTAATTACCGCGTGCTGCTTTCTCAACCGGATAAATATGAGGCTGTGTGCGATACATTTTGCGCAAAAATAGATAAACATAACGAGAGAAGTTATCTTAAGGACAGTAATCACTGGTGTATTGGTGTAATTAATCACCAGGAGATTCCAGTTGATCTTTAACATAATATATTTCATTAAAAACCAGCTAAACATCTTTATCTTTTCTCTTCTTTTCTATTAATTTTGCGAGTTCATCCATCTTTCCAGGATCTTCTTCAAAAAAATCTATGAACTGGTTCATTGATGGAACGGCAAAATCCTCGAGCAGGCTTTTCATGACTTTCTTTACGGTGGACTGAGTAAATTCCGATTCTGAAACCATAGGTCTGTAAATATAGGCCGATCCGGATTTGATCTTCTCGAGAAGGCTTTTCTCAGCCAGACGGGACATGACTGTCATGACAGTAGTATAAGCGATCTCCCTGTCATGCCTGAGATTTTCATAAACATCTCTGACCGTAAGATCACCTTTCTTCCAGATTAATTCCATTATATCGGCTTCAAGGTCACCGAGAATCTGGCGTATCCCTTTCTTCCTGGGATTGAATGTAAATGAATAGTTTTTCATTGACCGAAAATTCAATTTAGTTATACTACGACATGTAGTAACTCTTTGTTCCCGAAAAAGTCCGAATTTTTTTGTAATATAATATTTTCCAATTCTACCGGTAGATAAACTTATTCATATCTGAGGGCATCAACAGGATCGCTCAGGGAGGCCCTGGCCGCCTGAAGAAAGATCGTAAGGAAAGCTATAGTAAATGCAATTGATCCCGAAACAAGAAAATGAACTATATCTATATCCATTCTGAATGCAAAAAGCTGAAGCCATTTGTTCATGATATAATACGCTGCAGGCCAGGCAACAATATTTGATGCAAGAATAAGTAAGACAAATTTGCCGGAAAGCGTTCCAACCACCTGTGAAACAGTAGCTCCAAGAACCTTGCGGACACCGACTTCTTTAGTCCTTTTTACTACTGTGAACGAGAACAAACCGTAAAGCCCGAGACTTGCGAGGGCAATTGATATGACCGAAAACCAGCCTGAAACACTACCCAGTTTCTGATCTGTATCATATAAGGAATCAAAACGCTCTTCTACAAAGAAGTATTCGAAGTCTTTGTCAGGGAATAATTCTCCCCATTTATTCTGAATAAATTTGAGAACTTCATTCATATTGGATCCGTCTGTACGAATAGATAAGTGATTTGGATATATATTGTTTTTAGAACCGCAAAAAAACACAAGCGGATTTACTTCATCATGCAGGGACCTGAAATTGTAATCATTTATCACACCTACAACTTCATGTAAATTACCGTAGACTTTTATACTCTTCCCAATTATTTCGGAATCACCGATCAGATTGTACATTGTTTTATTAATTACAATAGTTCTTCCCTGTCTGTCAACAATGTAATCTTCAGCAAAGCTCCTTCCCTTAAAAAAGCTAATTCTATAAGTTTCAAAATATTGTTCGTCAACTACAAGTATATTAGCAGTTATTTCATTCTCTTTCGAACTTCCGGCGGGTACTGCATTTGTCCTTCGAGTTGTGTTATTGACTCCGGGTACGTTCATAGAAAACGAAGCATTCTGTATATTTTCCCCCTGAGTTATCTCGTTCTTGAAAGTTTCGAATCTCATTAATGCATTTTCTGTTTCAGGAAAATCCCTGACTGACATGCGTAAAGCAATTACGTTGTTTTTATCCAGCCCAATATCAAAATTTCTCATGTAATCAAGCTGACTCCATATTACCGTTGAAGATATTATTAAAATAACAGAAAAAGTAAACTGTACCAGTACAAAAATATTTCTCAGTGTTATCCCTAAGTCACCTGCCTTTAGGCTTCCCTTTAAGGATTCAACCGGTCTGTTTTTTGATAAATATAATGCCGGTATCAATCCCGAAATGATTCCAATTGTAAGTATGAAAATAACAAGATAAATCAGATTTGAAACGCTTCCAAGAGGATTGAACATAATATCCAGGCCTGTGAAATCTTTTAACACCGGCACAATGAGTCCGACTGAAATAACTGCTCCTAATGATGCTATTACTGCAATGATAACTGACTCTAAAATAATCTGTTTGATCAACTGAAACCTTACAGCTCCCAGAACCTTGCGCATCCCTATTTCTCGTGAACGGTAAAATGATTTTGCCGTTGAAAGATTTACAAAATTCAGAATAGCTATAATCAGGACAGACGCACCCATTGCCAGCAAGGCCTGGGCATATTTATTATCGTTGGATCTTGATGCATGATAATCAGAAAAAGGAATCAGACCAATCCTTTGCTCTTTTGCAGCATCTTCACCAAGATTCTTTTCGATAATCGAACTAAATTTCCTTTCCAGAGCCTCTGCGGTCTCAGGATCATCTATTATAAGAAATGTTCTTAGAAATGAACTGCTGAATGAATCCCATCTCCGGACTTCCTGCAGTTCCCATGCATTCTCAAAGGGGGCGAGGATATCGAAGTCAAAAGAGGAATTCCCCGGTATATTTTCGATAACACCACCAACTATAAAGTCTTTATCGTAATCGACATTAAGGATTTTTCCAATTGGATCTTCGTCACCGAAAAACTTTGTTGCAATATTTTCAGTTATAATTACATTGTTTCTTATTTTACATGCATCTGCCGGATTTCCTTTTAAAATCCTGAATGAAAAAATATTAAAAAATGAAGTGTCAACATAAGCGATTTCTGTATTGAACTTTAGATCCTTATATTGAACAACTGGATATGTCCCATATATTCTTGTACCGGATTCCACTTCG
The DNA here is from genome assembly GCA_028278455.1 of bacterium. Classification (GTDB taxonomy): domain Bacteria; phylum SM23-31; class SM23-31; order SM23-31; family SM23-31; genus JANQEH01. The sequence goes on along the minus strand of JANQEH010000308.1, from coordinate 64,690 downwards.
GGATATCCACTCAATATTTCCTCAATGAGTCTTAATTGAGTTACATAACTTACATGAATACCGTTTGGTACTATCTCTTCTCTGCAAGCATAATAAATTTCATCTATTTTTTCATGGAATGAATCATAAGAGAGCACATAATCTGCAACTAAAAAAATAAGAATACATGCCGTTATACCTATCGCAAATCCGAAAATATTTATGAATGAATAAAATTTATATCTCAATAGGTTTCTGATCCCGGTCTTAAAATAGCTCTTAAACATTGTTATACTCCCTTGAATTGAATCTGCAATGAAACCCGGAATTAACTTCAAGGCCTGGCTCCAGTACCAAATAGATGCCTGAAAGAGCCCCTTCCTCTCTGCAAGGTCATTATACATCTCCTCGATATCCCCGAAATAGGAATAATGATCTGACCTCTTAAGCAGGAGCATTAAGAAGAACTTTGCCGTTACCGGCGGTTTTTGATTACCCTTATTCATATCTCAGCGATCTCACGGGATTTGCCAGGGCGGCCTTGACGGCCTGAACCAATACGGTTATAATTGCAATAATAATTATTATTACAAGAGACAGGATAAATACAGACGGACCCGGCTCCATCCTGTAGGGGAAGTTCTCCAACCATTTCGTGATCAGTATATAAGAAACAGGACAGGCTATTCCTGCAGCTATGGCAATCAGCTTTAACAATTCCCGGTTCAGCATGTACAGAATGCCGGATACTTTTGCTCCCAATACTTTCCTTATTCCTATCTCTTTTGTTTTCTGCTGAGCTGAGTATGCTGAAAGCCCAAGCAGCCCAAGGCAGGCGATAAGGATGCCGAGAAGACTGAAATTAGTAAATATCTGCACAAGTTTCTCTTCAGCTCTGTACTGTCTGTCGTATGCTTCATCGAGAAAATAATAGTCAAATGAATGTACCGGATCGATCTCCTCCCAGCATTTTTCGAGATATTGAAATACGTCAGAAGGATTTCCTGATTCTATTCTTACCATCATAAAGTTCAGGTCCCACAAACCAAAATTGATAACTATCGGCTCTATCAGACTGTGCATAGACTGAATATGAAAATCTTTCACCAGACCTACAACTGTCTTTACGTGTCTTCCTTCAGGTCCTGTATCCGTTAAGTGTACGATCTTTTTCCCTACCGGATCTTCCATACCGAATCTTCTAGCTGCCGTTTCGTTGATCAGGACTGCTTTATTTTCCTCGCTGATAAGCTCCGGGGAGAAGTTCCTTCCGTCGATCAACTCCAACTGAGCAGTCTCGAGAAATTCATGATCCGTATTTATATTTCCCATTATTATTGTATGCTCATCAGCAGAACCATCAGCTATGAATATATCTCCACTTTGTTCTCCGAAAAGCGCCTTAGATGAAAATGTTACACTGGAAATACCGTTATGCTGCATTATCTTTTCCTGGATCCTCGGAACGGATCCCCTATCTATATTTCCTTTAAGAGGGATAACTAAAACATTCTCTTTATTAAAACCGAGTCTTTCCTCCTTCATGAAAATCAGCTGCTGATAGATAACCAGAGTCCCGATTATTAGTGCAATAGAGATCACGAATTGAAATACGACCAGCGAATTCCTGATCTTTATATCCGACATACCTGTTCTGCCGATCTTATTCTTGAGGACCTCTATCGGTTTGAATGACGATAGAAAAAATGCAGGATAACTACCGGCAATAATTCCTACTCCAACAGCAGCAAGAAAAAACACAGGTAATAGCCAAACAGGCTCAATATAGCTGAAAGCTATTTCCCGGCCTGTGATAGTTCTGAAAAAGGGCATTGAAAGCTTGACAATAAATAAAGCGATAACCAGGGAGACCACACTATATAGAACCGCTTCACCCAGAAACTGCCTGATCAGGTTACCCTTATAGGATCCCATTACTTTTCTGATCCCGATCTCCCTGGCCCTGGATAGCGACCGTGCTGTACTTAGATTCATGAAATTTATACACGCAAGTAAGAGGATCAGAACTGCCGTAACAGCAAATATATATATATAATAATAACTGCTGTTTGCAGACATTTCTGATTCAAGATGTGAATGCAGATGTATATCGGTAAATGGTTGTAGTTCATATATACCGGTTCCGCCTATCGCTTTCAGAAGGTCACCCATATATCTCTGAATGAAATCAGGCATCTTGGCATTCAGTAAATTATGGTCGTAATTTTCCTGAAGCAATACATAAGTATGATAATTCAATGGAACCCAGGCCTCGACTTGTCCTTTACGCTTAGAATACAACGTTTCAAATGATAAAAGAATGTCAAAATCTATATGTGAATCTGGCGGTATGTTCTTCATAACCGCAGTTATTTCATAATCGCTGATATTATTCATTTTCAGGATCTTACCAACAGGATCTTCGTCTTCAAAGTATTTACGGGCGATCCCTTCAGAGATAACAGCCGTGAAAGGCCTTACTAGAGGCGTTTTATTATCCCCGTTGATTATTGGAAAAGTAAATATCTCAAACACAGAATTATCACCATACAACATTTCTTCCTCGATAAAAGTCTTATTCCCATACGCAACCGGTACCCGGGCTGCATCATAGAATCTTGCGGCATTAACGACTTCCGGATAATCTGATGTAATGGCAGCCGCAGCAGGTGCGCTCGAGGTAGCCGTATGTAAATTCTGCCCGGCGAAACTTGCCTGTAAGGTGAGTCTGTAAATATCATCTGCATTATCGTGAAACCTGTCAAAATTCAGCTCGAATACGATGTATGTAAAAATAAGTATACAGACTGCTATACCGACTGCGAGACCCATGATATTTAGAAAAGAGTATCCCCTGTTCTTATTGATATTTCTTACTGCGATTTTAAGGTAGTTCTTAAACATAACAGCGCTCCAGTGTATTGAGTTTTTTGTCCTTAGGCTGAGGATCCAGATCAGCTGCCAGTAAAACCAGAGACCGGCGTAGATACTCCCGCTTTTCTCCCTGATTTCATTATATAACTCCTCTAAATCACCGAGACATGAGTAATGGGACTCCCTGCCGACAAGAGAATGCAGAAGCCATTTTGCTATTCCCGTAGGGCGCTTTTGCATTATTCATACCTCAGGCTGTCAACAGGATTCATGAGTGATGCCTTTATCGATTGAAAACTGACTGTTAGAAATGAGACAATTAGAGTTAGAGCACCGGCAGATAGAAATGTTAAGACATCTATCCCGGCCTGATACGGAAATGAACTCAGCCAGAAATCCAGAAGTATAAAAGCGATAGGCCAGGAAATCAAATTCGCTAAAGTAATAAGGATTAGAAGTTCTCTGTTCAGTAGATATAGAATTCCTGAAACTTTTGCCCCAAGAGATTTCCGGATCCCTATCTCCTTGATCCTCTGTTCAGCGTTGTAGGAAGACAATCCGAATAAACCAAGGCAGGCGATAAATACAGCCAGAAGAGTAAAATAAAAGAAAAGCTTCCCCAATTGCTCATCGAATCTATACTGCCTGTTGAATGAATCATCGAGAAAAAAACTATTAATCGGGCGGTCAGGATAAAGTTCTTTCCATTTGTTCTCCAGAAAAACCAGGCTTTCGGTTTCCATTCCAGGCCTCAACTTGAAAGAAACATGTCCTATCTCAGTAAAACTATAGTCGATAAGAATAGGATCGATCTCTTTGTGGAGAGAATAGTGGTGATAATCCTTTACAACACCTACAACTGTCTGCACTTGAAATTCGTTAAGTTCATTGTTGGTAAATGATTTTATTTCCTTACCTACAGCATTATCCCAACCGAATCTCGCCGCCGCCGTTTCGTTAATGATAACCGCATTCTGCAAATCAGTTCCTGTATCCTGGTTAAAATTCCTGCCCTGAACCAATTCCATTCCGTAAGTCGTTAGATAATCATGATCAACCCTGACAGCCATCATTACATGCTTATTCGCTTCAGAATAACCTTCCGGTACAAAAACATCGACATTTGTATCCATACCCGGTATCGAAGAAGATCCCGCGGCACCCAAAACTCCGTGAAACGACATCATTTCGTTTTTAAGAGATTCCAGGCTGCTCATTTCTAAATTCCTGACCGGCAAAATCAAAATCTGCTCTTTGCTAAATCCAAGGTTTCTTTTCTTCATATAATTCAGCTGACTGTAGATAACCATCGAACCTATTATCAGCGATATGGAAACTACAAACTGAAAACCGACAAGGAAATTACGAAACGAGGCGTTTTCCCGGCCCCCGGCAAATTTACTTTTCAATACTGCAACAGGTTTGAACGCGGCGAGAAAGAATGCCGGATAACTACCTGCAGATATTCCGGTAAAAACGGCGAAACAGATAAAAGACAGTATGAATGCAGGTTCCATGATATAATCAAGTTGAAGCTCGATACCGGAAATGGAATTGAAAAACGGTTCAGCAAGCTTTACCAGTAATAACGCAGATAACAGAGAAAAGAGACTATATATCACAGATTCTCCGATGAACTGACTTACAAGCCTTTTTTTCTCGGCGCCAAGAACTTTTCGTATACCTACTTCCCGGGATCGCCCGGATGACTTTGCTGTTGAAAGATTCATGAAATTAATGCATGCAAGACAAATGATAAAAACAGCTATTATCGAAAGCAGATATATATACCTGATATCACTGTTTCCTGCCAGCTCACCCTCCAGGTTTGAATTAAGATGTATGCTCTTCAAAGGCTGAAGGCCAAAAGTCGCTGATCCCCCTATCGCTTCCAGCATATCGCTCATATATCTGTCTACAAAATCTGGAAGTTTTGCCTCGAACTGTTTAAAATCTGCATCTTCATCCAGCAGTATGTACGTGTGATACATGAACGGAACCCATCTCTTCATCTGGTCTGGAAAACGCTGATTCCTTGTCTCGAGTGATATTAGCATTTGAAATCTGTTATATGAATTTACGGGAATATCTTTCATTACTGCTGTTACAAGGTATTCCCTGCTTCCACCAATCACGATCATTTTCCCGACAGGATCTTCGTCTCTGAAATATTTATCCGCAATATTTTCGGTCAGCACCACGGTATAAGGTTTGACAAGAGGATTTCTGGTGTCTCCTTTTGTGATTTCATAATCGAATATATCAAAAACGGAATTATCCGCATGAAAAACAGATTCTTCTTCAAATAGGATATCCTTATAATTAACAGTAACCCTGCCGTTATACCAGAACCTGCATGCGTTAGAAACCTCGGGGTAATCCTTTACAAGGTGTTCTGCTGTAGGCGCATTTGAGGTAGCGGCATTCAGTATCCTCCCTCCCACATCAGCATCAAGAGTCACCCTGTAGATTCTGTCGGCTTTTGAATGATGCCTGTCATAACTCGTCTCAAAACGGATATAGCTGAATATTAGAATACTGACCGCCATTCCTACTGAAAGCCCGGCAATATTAATAAATGAGTACCCCTTATGCCTCAAAATATTTCTGAATGCAATCTTCAGATAATTCTTGAACATAGCTGTTCTCCAAATAACAGATTCATAGAAATACATAGTTAGAAACTTTAAGACCTGAAAATAATACCAGATTTTCGCTTTAAACACGCCTTTTGTCAAAGCGATCTCATTATACATCTCTTCAATATCGCCGATATACGAGTAATGGCTTTTTCTACCTGCCAGGACTTTCAAAAGGCTTTTTATAAGCCAGGGAGGATTATTCATATTATTTCTATTCATATCTCAGGCTATCTGATGGGTTTATAAGTGAAGCTTTCAGAGATTGAAAACCAACCGAGATTATTGCTGCTATGAATGTAAGTATTACCGGTATCGTGAAAATTATCCAATCAGGTTCTACCCTGTATGCGAATTTATCAAGCCATTTTCCTGCTGATAGAAAAACTGCCGGAACGGCAATAATGTTTGATATGAAGATGAGTAATAGAAATTCTGAAGAAAGCAGGTAGAATACCTTGATACCAGATGCACCCAGAACCTTTCTTACTCCTATCTCATGGGTTCTACGTTCAGCAGTAAAAGCTGCAAGGCCAAAGAGCCCCAGAGAAGCTATAAATACGGCAAGAACTGAAAAATATTTAAAAAGCTGTCCTAATTGTTGTTCGGAACTATATTGCTCCTGGATACTTTCATCAAGAAAATAGTACTTCAGTGGATTATCCGGATCAATTTCTGAAGAGATCTCTTTAACTTTCCCTATTGTCTCGGACAAATCTGTATTATCAACTTTTAAAGTAATATAGCTTCTGTAAGGGCTATAATATATAACAGCTAAAGGCTCAATATTATGATGAAGGGATTCGTAATGATAATCACCTATTACACCTATGACCTTCATATCTGAACCATTGAGTTTGACCACCTTATCTATCGGATCATCCCAGTTAAACAATTTTGCGAAGGATTCATTTATTATGATACTTGACGTTGTATCTGTAGTAAACTCTCTTAAAAAATTTCTTCCTTTTATTACTTCAATTCCGAAAGTATCCAGAAAATTATGATCTATTGCCAGCAGAGAGATAGACATATCCTCTACCCCGGACGGCTGAATGATCTGCATACTGGATTCATGTGTATCCTCTCCGGGGACACTCGATGAAGAAGAAATACTTGTGATCCCTTTTATTTGTCTCAACTCAGACATATATGGTCTCATCTTATCATATTTCACATTATTCAGCTCTATAACCAGAAGATGATCACGGTTATATCCTGGATCAGTTTCAAGTAAATATTTGATTTGCGAAAATATCACCATAGTAAATGCAATAATTATTGAGGATATCGCGAATTGGGAAGTTACAAAGGTTTTTCTCATAGATGACCTGCCTCTCCACCCAAACATAGATTTTTTCAATAGATTCCCGGGCGAAAATGAGCTAAGAATGAAAGCAGGATATGAGCCAGATATAATACCAAGAATTAATGTCGAAATTGAACACAGTAGAATTGATCTCAGGTTAAAAATATCTATCGTGATCTCTTTACCGGTATACTCTCTGAAAAACGGAAAAACTGAATAGACTATTATCGAACCCAGAATCACAGAAATTGCAGTTAAAAGAATAGATTCGCCAAGAAATTGTGATATCAGTCCTCCTCTGCCGGCACCGACTACTTTCCTGATACCCACTTCCTTTACTCTGACTGAAGACTTTGCCGTTGAAAGGTTGATATAATTCATACAGGCAAGAATCAGCACAAGAATTGCCACACCTGTTAAACTTATAATGCTTTCAAGGTTACCTTTTTTGTAATTAAGATCATAGTTTAGATGAGTAGATTTTAAATGAATATCTTCCAGGGGCTGCAGGTTCAGGTTGAGATAATTCCAGTAAGGTTCATCCTTCTGAAGATATTCAAATTTCGAATTGATATATTCGGGCATTTTTGCAGAAAAATTACGGGGATCAGTATTCTCGGCTAATAAGATATAAGTATAAAGTGAATTCAATCCCCAATTCTTATTTAGAAAATCGTTCCTTCCTGTTACAGTAATGAATGACAGTACTACATTGAAATAAAGATGTGAATTTTCAGGAACATCTTCAACAATCCCGGTAACCTTAAACTCTTCATTATCATATGCTATAAATGTCTCTCCGATGCATTCTGTTGTACCGAAATATCTAACTGCTGCATTCTGAGAAATTACGGCTGTTCCCGGTTCGGTAATAACATCTTCCCTGTTACCCGCTAAAAGTCTGAAGCTGAACATTTCGAAAAATTCGGGAGATGCCCATAAAACATTATTCTCAGGAAATATTTTATTATCGATCTTTACTGTAGTTCTTGTCCGTCTTATCCTTGCAGATCTTTCCACTTCGGGAAAATCTTCTCTGATCGATTTCGCAAGAGGTCCCATTGTCAGTGCGACATGTTGAGGATTTCTGCCTCCCGTGTTCTGCCACTCGACTATTCTATACAACCGGTCACCATTCTCATGAAAATTATCGTAGCTGTATTCGAAGAATACAAATGACATAATCAGCATAAAGCATGCTATCCCGACAGAAAGGCCTGATATGTTTATCACTGAATAAGTTTTGTTTCTGATGAGGTTTCTTGCGCTGACTCTTATATAGTTCTTGAACATCATTGTTCCTTGAAAAAATGATCTATTCATATAAATTGCTATGGCTTTAATTAACTGCAGCATATACCAGATAAATGCATAAAACCTGCCGTTATTTACGGCAGTCTCGTTATACATCTCTTCAATATCCCCATATAGTGAATAATGCTCTGTCCTGTCGATTAAAAATCTAAGGAGATTCCTTGAGATTTTAGGCTGCCTTCTCATATCATATCCTGACCTTTTTCTCCTTTAAAGCAGTATATCCATCCCACATAGTGTCATTGACCTTCTTGGTCTCATTCAGGATGTTAAGACCGGCATCCGTTAGCAGGTAATACCTTTTGCTCATCCCTCCACGTCTTGGCGTCGGTTCACCTTTCATAGCTTTCAGATAACGTTTTTTTACGAGACGGTCCAGAGGAAAATACACGCTCCCTACAGACATCTTTTGACCGGTAACCTTTTGCAGGTGTTTGTAGATGGATACACCATAAGCCTCTTCCTTCAGCTTCCAGACAGCGAGAAGGATCAGTTCTTCCAGCTTTGTTAAAATTTCCATTTTGCCCTCTTTTATATGTCTATTTCCAGTTATGAACAAAATTTATGTTATTCATTCTAAATATCTGAATAAATAAACGGATTTTTCCAGTGATTGTTTCTAAATTTCTGAATAAATATACAAAATATTCTATAATTTCTGGTTCTTTTAGTTTTAAATAATTGACAATTTACTGTAATATTGATGCGTTGTATCTCTATTACGGAATTTAAATTTTGTCAATAGTACGGAAGCAGGAATCAATATTTCTAATTAGGAATTCCGTGAAAATGGATCCCCGCTTTCACGGGGATGACTGAAAGAATCGATGATAATTGATATAGCCTGGGGGAATGTTAGAAAAGATGGTTATTGAAGAGTTATAAATGACATTGACTGAATGCAGTAAAGGGCAAAGCATTGAATCAGGCTGACAAGTCCTCTGCTTACCCGTGTATAATGAATATTTTCCCTATTTTCAATCATCAACATCATATTTTGTTTTCTTGCTAAATGTTAGATCCGGGAATAAAAAAGCCTCCGGACCAGAACCGGAGGCTATTAAAACCCCGTTTTTTGAATTTACTACCGTCTACGAAACGGCATTCTCCCATGCAGATCATCGAGCATCTCGAGATCATTCTTTGTGAGTGTACTCATGATCTCAAGATACCCGGTTGATTTATTAATTTCGATCCGGTTGAGAATTTCCCTTATCTCAGGGAATTCAACCAGAGCAAGGGCTCCTAATCCCCTGGCACTGTAGGCAAGATTATACAGTAGATCGAGTTGTTCTTCGTTTGAATTATATGCCTGAAAATTACTCTTAAGTTCATTCCCGATACTGAATCCTCCCAAAAAAGCCTCTATCCTGAGGATCTCACCGGAAAATCTTGGATCCCTTTCTCTTACTTTTTCAAGCACATCTTCAATAAGCTGGTTGGTTGGAATCACGAACCAGTAATCGTTCTTGTTCTTTAGTCTGTCAAGTTTTCGGATGAAATCCGCATTCGCCGACATATCCGATCCAGTTCCTTTTTTCAGTTCAAGTATTTTTTCCATAAAATCATAATCTGCGGCTACTATGATCTCTTTGTCATCGTAATACATAAACTGTACCCTGTCTTCATACCTCTTACGGTGTGTCAGTTTGTGGACCTCAAAAGCAGCTATAGTAATCAGAGTATCTTCTGCATGCATCTCCCAGATGACACTTTCGGCATCGAACTCCCGGAAATCTCCCTGTACAAAAAGTCCATAATTCTCTTCAATACCTCTGAAATCATCACTGAATGCGGTAAATCTGTCTATATCCGTTCTTGGATTAACTCCGAATTCCCTTTCAAACCTTGTGATCCTGTGCATAAAATCTTCCATTCCGACATCCATATCAATGACAGTTTCCACAAACTGCGAATTCATGATACTTTTCGGTTTAGCGGAAAAAACCATAAAGTCCCCATCCGGTATACGCTTTAGCAATTCCATATCAGCTGTATTCTCATACTCATTGCATGCTGCAAAGGAAAAAAGCAGGAAAAACATTACAGCAGAAATTGCTGCGTCTTGCATTCTATTTTTTACTTTCATGATATTGATCCTTCCAATACAAATTAAAAACTTTTTCTTGAAAATATATAAATACTCAGATTCAGTACTACTACACCAATTATAACGCTGCTGAGTACCGGCGTCCAGCTGAAGATCGGTTCGCCAATGACAAGATCTTTCGTGATAATGGCAGTTTCAGAGTATTTCGGAAGTATCCAGTAAAAGAAATCAAGCACATGTTCAACCCATCTTGCGATTGGGAGAAGAAAAATCTCCTGCCTGTTTGCAAGAAGCGGGCTTGCGCTTATTATCATATAGGTTGCTATCACAATAACAGCTGTGCTTCTGGACAAAAGCCCTATCAGGAGAACAATCGTAAATATGACCGTATACATAAAAATGATCGTTACACCCGAATAAAGAAAATTGACATTCCATATACCGGTCTTCAACCCTATCACAAGCCAGAGACCGACAATGGCATACACAATATTAAGTATTACAACAAGGAGAGCGCCCGTAAACTTACCTATCAGGAGCTGCACTCTTGATATTGATTTTGAAAGGTAAAGGTCCAGCCTTCCCTTCAGCATCATGCTCGGGATAAGATCTGCTGTTGAAAAGATCGAAAGAAAAAGCCCAAGAGTGAATATTACTATCGCAATCCCGGCTTCCAGGTTAATTATGATCTCTTCAAATTGGCGGATCGATTCCCATTGCTCGTTTCCTCCGAAAATCGTTGAGATCGCTACCTCATTACCCACGATATCGAAACTGAATAATAAGCTTATAATCAGCATACCGAGAGTACTGGCTATAGCATAACTTAGAATGATCTTCTTGGCGATGCACTCCCTGAATGTATCTTTTATTATGGCAAGTATCTTCATTTTCCGTTCTCCTCTCCCCTGACATCTTTTATCAGGTCAACGAAATATGATTCGAGACTCTGCCTGACCGGAGTAACAGACTCTATCAACTGCCCACCGCTTCTCAGCATGTCTATTACTTCATTTAGTTTTGTTACACTATCAATTTTTGCTTCAAACACACCGTTTATTGAATATTTAACTGAGGCAAGGGGTTTCAGCTTCTCAAGAGTTTCGTCATCTATCTTGTCGCACTTTATCTTGTAATAATTCGACGTTTTTGTTAGTTCATCCAGGCTGCCCGCGGCAACAACTTTGCCTTTTTCCATAATTGCTACATGATCGCACAGCATCTCCGTCTCGCTAAGGAGATGGGAATTTAAAAAAATTGTTTTCCCTTTTTTCTTAAGGCCCTTCAAGACTTCCCTGATCTCCCTTCTGCCTATTGGATCGACACCGTCTGTCGGTTCATCAAGGAAGAGAACATCAGGATCATTGATAAGTGATTGCGCAAGTCCGAGCCTCTGGACCATACCCTTTGAGTATGACGATGTTTTTTTGTCAGCCCACTGGTCCATCTTTACCTCTTTCAAAAGTTCGGCAGACCTTTCCTTTATTGTTGCAGGATCAAGACCTGACAGACTGCCGAACAGCTCCATGGCCTGACCGCCCTTCAGGTACGGCGGCAGGTTGGGATTTTCAGGCAGATAGCCTATTTTTGTTCTGATCCTGTGATCTCCGACATCACTTCCGAGGAGCCGGACGCTCCCACCAGTAGGGTGAACGAGGTTCAGGATGATTTTCACAAGGGTAGTCTTGCCTGCTCCGTTCGGACCGAGGAGGCCGAAGATCTCACCTTCCTTTACTTCGAGATCAACGCCATTGAGCGCATTTACCCTGCCTCTAAGTCCTGTCCTGTAGGTCTTCTTTACATCTGTGCATTCAATTACAGCCATATACAGTCTCTATCCTGTGTTATTATCTATTCGTTGTATTCACCTTTATCCAGTTTTATCACGGCATCCGCAAGATAATCTGTCAGAGTCTCGTAAAAATTCTGACGTCTCTCGCTGCTCAGGATCGCTCCCCATTCCTGGATCGGTTTTTCGGCTGAACCTATACCGAAAGAGAGTACATTAGAGAGCTGCTTTTTCCTGTTGTCCAGGTCGACCGTGAAGTCACCCATAGTATTCTCGATACCCAGACCGCTGATAAACTCTGATAGAAGAGATTTCTGCGGCGTATACCGGTCACTCTGCATCGAGTAATACATTGAAACGCATAACACAACGATAGCAGCTCCTGTCAAAACCTGATAAGTCTTCCGGGAGAACAGGAATGATATATACTGCAGGATACTGTTGATCCTGTTATGTTTCCTGTTGAGGCCCTCTACCTGAATTCTTGAATACAGGTTCTGCCACATATCAGGAAAGAAATCCGCCGGCGGGGCAAGTTCCTCTTCGGTTTTTACCGGGATATGTTCGAGAAATCCCTCAATCTTTGCATATTCTTCCCTGCATTCTGCGCAGTTCTCGAGGTGCCGTAAAACTTTTTCCCGGTCCATATCGTCGAGCATTTTACCTGATAGTTCTGGTAACAAAAAAACAATATCATTACAGTCCAAAGTATTTTTACTCCTTGATTGATTCATGGTAGTCCTTTAAATACACCCGCAATTTCTTTATCGCCCTGAATATGTACGACCTGACGGTCGATTCGGGGCAGTCCATATATTCGCCGATCGTTTTTACGGGAAGTTTGTGGTAATGAAACAGCAGGAAAGCCTCCCTGTGGTTTATCGGCAGTTTCAAAAGCGCTCTGTCAAGCTCGCTTCTGAGTTCCTTTTCGAAGAATCCGTTATTCTTAGGTCCGACTTCTTTCTTATCGACAAGCTTATCGGAGATCATCTCCGGAGGAATATCCCCATCAAGAGAGACTCTACCGTTCCAATGCTGCCTTCTTTTGAAATCGATTACCATGTTCACAGCGATATTATAGATCCAGGAATTGAATTTCTCAGGCTCTCTCAGCCTGTCGATTTTCGTCAGTGCCCTGATGAAGACCTCCTGCAGGAGGTCCTGGCTGTCTTCATGGCTCTGCACCATCTTTCTTATCAGGTAATACAGCCTTTCCTGGTAAGCGGTAACAAGGCTCTGAAAAGCAACCATATCGCGGTTCCGCTGGATTTTCCTGACTAATTCTATATTGCTGCTGTTCTGCATAAAATACTTTCCTTTTGTGTTTCTCCGGCTTGCGATAGTAAAATAATGACGCACCTCACCCGGAAAATGTTGCAACAGTGTATTTTTTACCTGAATATAAAACAAAATTCAGGGATAAGAAATTAATTATGCGGGATACCGGAATAAATATTCAGCCTTTTGAATATTAACAAAGGATTTTAGATCCCCCTTTATTATCGGGCCTTTTGAGCCAGCGTCGGGAGAATAATGGAGATAGTATCTATAAATTCCCCCTTTATAAAGGGAGATACAGAGGGTAGTATAAATTGAAAACTCAATTTTGAAAAGGGAGACAAATTGAGATATGTAATTTTAATTCCGCCAGATGCCGCGTTTAGCCTTGCGGGCTTCTTTTTCGGCATCGATAAAATCGTTCAGGTAGATCATCGGCCTGCTTCTGTCCACCCTGCAGTACCCTTGCCGGATAAGCTCGATATTCAACATCCTCCCGCTTGTGAGTACTAAATACGCCCTGAGCCTGCCAAATTCATCCCTCCGGACAAGATCAAACCTCAGTGATACATTTTGTTTCTCGATCAGGCTTCTGAGGTAATGCAATCCCCGTCTGTAATGCATCATTTTCAGTGAATCCGAGGGTATGGTATAGTCGATACCGTTCAGGATCACTTCCTGTCCGTCTGTGATCTTTATCATTCCGATCCCCATAACCTCATCCACCCGGACAGGCATCGGCATCGCAATCTCAGCCTCGATCTGGCCGTAATTATTGAAGAATAACACCCTGCCGTCAGAATATTCTATCTTCTTTATTGACACCCTTGCCACCTCGGAGGGACTTTCAAGATGTGGAAACTGGACAATGATATCTGATTCGGTTAACCTGTAGATCTTGCATTTGATCGACCAGGTCTCGTTCCGCGGAAAGAGCTTATCGCCGTAATTTTCCTGGGCAGAAACCTGACCGATACAGCAATGTAAAATAATTATAATGATGAAGAATAACCTGTTAAGGGCAGAAGCCTCGAAGAATCTCTCTTGTGAGCCGATCGTTAACTCCGGTTATATATTCTTAAACCAGTCTATATTCAAGTGCTGGAACGAATGGTCCTGTTCTTTAAGTTCATTCAGAACAAATTTGTCTTCTTCCGAAAGATATCCCTTTTCAAGATACCTGTCAGCTATTCCGGTCAATCTCTTGATCGCATTATGGTGATGGACAAGCCTTCTCTCCGCGTAGTCCCTCGCCGAAAATGTGCTTATCAGAAACTGCCAGTCCGATGCCTGCTCGAGAAGCAGTTCTCTTACCAATTGAGTAACAACATCACGGTATTCCTCAGAGCCATTGTCCTGCGCCTTCTTCACGAGTTCGAGTATCTTCAGTTCATCATCATAAATATCCTTCCACGTCCACTCTGTCTGTTCGTTCAGCCAGATATAATGATGTCCGTCCTCACCCCATGAACCTTCAGGGATCGTGATGATCGACTCGAATTTTTCCTTTGCTTCAGCTTCGGCTGCAGTCCCCGGTTTGATATTTTCGTACTTCGCAAGTTTCTGGTAAAGCTTCTTGATAAATCTTACACCCTCGAACCACCAGTGCCCGAACAATTCCGCATCATAGGGAGCGGTCAATACACCCTCTTCACCGGTAGTATTATGATGCTCTTCGAGCTGTTTGTTAATCAATTCCGCGAAATGCGATGCATTTTCCTCCAGCCTGTTCTCTACTTCATCGGGATCGTACACTTCCTTATCACCTAGTCCGCATTTCGGAGAAGTAACCTTCCAGTATCTCAGTCCTCCCGGAAAACGCTTCTTGTGGAAATCCATGTACCAGCCGTCACCAGGGTATCCGTGCTCTCCTGACCAGACCTGAAGTCCGGTCTTCGGATCACGTGTAAAAAGAGTCAATGTGTCAGGATTTCTTGACGACTGCAATTTATATAATTTATAAGGAGAGAGATCCTCGATAACATCTCTCTCTTTTTGTGCCTTCAGGCTTCTTTCGATTAAAAGTTTCAATCCCTCGAATCTATCCGCATAGGCGCCGATTGCCCTCCCTCCTTTCAGCAGATGCGAATCAATGAAAGTATATCTAATACCGTTCTCGATCAGGAATTCCTCAACACCGTACCTGTCTACCGCATCACGGTCTGCATAGTCTCCGGCAGGCCTTTTCCATGGGTATGCCGGCCTGTAAGCGCATTCAGGCATCCAGATCCCGGTCGGGGTTTTCCCGAAGTGCTTTTTGTGAGTTTCGACAGCCGTTCTTACCTGCAGATTGATGCTCGCATCTTCTCCCAGGAGGGGAAAATATCCGTGTGTAGCACCGCAAGTGATGATATCAAGTACACCCTTATCCTGGTATTCCTTGAAACCCTTCAGCAGGTTCCGGTCGTAGAGATCCTCGAAATCATGTTTGGCATCTCCGTAAAATTTGATCCAGTCTCCTGCAAGTCTCGCCATGTGAGTTTCGCCTGCGCTGGTGAAGAATGTCTTATCTTCCTCAGCAGCATCTATTTTCATCTGGAGATAGCTTGAAACCTCCTCGTGAAAAACAGGATCAGCTAGCTGTTCGGCAAGTATGGGGGTGATACCCATAGTAATTTTCGTGTAAATTCCTTCAGCCTCCAGTTCACGCAGAACTTTCAGGATCGGTATATAACACTCTGCAACGGCTTCCGACAGCCAGTCCGTACCGTGAGGCCATTTCCCATGGGAAACGACGTATGGGATATGGCCGTGCAGGACGAGGTTGAACGTTCCGAAAAATTTATTCATTATTATTAGATTCCTTTCAAAATCACTGGTAAAATTCAGGTAAAGATATCTCTAGATGAAACTACCTAATATATTGAAATAGGTTTTAAAATGCAATATAACCTTTATGATATAAAATTTGCTTGACAGCAAATTATTTTCTTCATATTTTTAAGTCAGTAAAACATATTGTTTTTTAATTAAGTTCATTCTTTTTATAAACAGAAATTCCGGACTAATTCTCAGGCTGATTTAAGACTCGTAGAATGGAACAAGAATCATCGTCTGATAATTCGGACAGTATCAGCGTTAGTGCCGATATTATAACCATAAAATCAAAAGGTGGCCAGAATTGGCGCTAACCGGACTGTTCTTACTACTGCTTCTCATTTTCTCGGCATTTTTCTCAGGTGCGGAGATCGCCTTTATGTCTCTCTCCGATGTAAAGGTCAGACACCTTACCGAGCAGGAAAAACGAAACTCCGGTCTGCTCGCGAAACTGAAATCCAGACCAAATAATCTTTTAATAACGGTACTTATCGGCAATAACCTCGCAAATGTCGGCAGCGCTTCGATTGCAACTACTCTTTCTATTGAGATTCTGCAGAATATTGGTGTCCCGCAGGCGCTTTCTTACGGTGTCGGATTAACAACAGGTGTGATGACACTTTTGATCCTTATCTTCGGTGAGATTGCTCCTAAGACATTCTGTATGCATCATGCTGAAACTGTTGCTTTAGCAATATCTCCTTTAATAAGATTCTTCCAGGTAATCTTTTACCCCTTCTCCCAGCCGCTTTGCCTGATCCTTAAGAAAACTTCCGGGGATGTACTTACAAAGCAGTATCACTCAATTACAGAGGATGAAGTCAAAACCATGGTGAAGATAAGCGAGGAAGAAGGCGGAATCCGACAGGAGGAAAAGGAACTTATTCAGAATGTTTTCGAACTGGACAATACAGAAGTCGGACTAATAATGACACCTCGTGTCGATATGTTCACTATGGAATCGGACCTCAGTATAGACGAAGCTGTTAAGCAGGTCCAGGATCTGGAATATTCAAGAATCCCGGTCTATGAAGACAAAATCGATACTATTGTCGGAATTGCTTATACAAAGGATATACTTAAAGCGGCGATTAACAGAGACGGTAAAAAAGACCTCAGGGATATTGTAAAACCTGCTATTTTTGTTCCGGAGTCAATGATGGTGAATGTACTTCTCGAGAAACTCCAGGAACAGAAAACGCACATAGCTATGGTAGTTGATGAACATGGAGGAATCGCCGGCCTCGTCTCGATCGAGGATGTACTTGAGGAACTGGTTGGAGAAATATATGACGAGACCGACAAACCGGAATACCTTTTCACAAAGATAGACGAGACAACATATAAAGTTCTCGGCAAATTGACAATTCAGGAACTGAACGACCTGATTGAACTTAAAATAGCCGAAGATGAAGCTTATGATACCCTTTCAGGGCTCGTGCTTTTCCACCTCGGTCATATACCGGAAGAAGGAGAAAAATTCGAGCTTGACGATCTGACATTTATTGTTGAAAAAGTAGAGGATAACAGGGTTATAGAAGTGATAATTGAGAATATCCAGCAGAAAAATGATGATAATAATACAAACGATTAAGTCAAAATCATTATTATCGAAAAAAGAACAGATTTTCTTTACAGTTTAAAACCATCTCCTCCACTCATTCCTTAAAAAAAATAATAAATATTATTAAATTTATACGGCAAAAATAGCGGTAATCGATACTTCATGTTTATTCACATCCAACAACCCTGTCGGCAACTGGCAGATTATATAAAGTATTACTGGATCTTAGACAATAACTCAATAAACCATACGGAGCTTGTTTATCCAACAGGTGAGTTGCAGATTCTTCTGCATTACAGGAAACCTTTTCAGAATGTAAATCCGGGGCATGAATCCTTCACGCAGCCTCATTTTGCTATCTATGGTCATAATAAGTCTTATATAGAAGTATCTACTCAAGGTGAGGCGGGTGTTATCGGTATAGTATTCCATTCTCACAGTGCTTCCGTATTTATTCCAATTCCACTGAATGATATAGCTGATACATATGCTGAGACAGTCGTTTTTGATCATCATTGGAGAGAATTTGAGAAGAAATATCCAGATCTGAAAAACAACAGAGATCGAATTGACTTCATAGAAAAACACTTTTTGGCAACCTTGAAAATAAAAGACCAACCGCGTTTTAATCTCATTCATAACATTATTTCAGAAATAAAAAATCCTAATGGTAATCTGAAAGTACATCATCTTTGGAATAAATATAACCTGACTGAAAGATCTTTGGAAAGATTGTTTAACAAATATGTTGGATTATCTCCCAGGCGATTCATGCAGGTACAAAGAATTAATTATTCCATCTCACTTCTCGGCACTGAGAAAAGTCTGACAGAGATTTCATATGAATCCGGTTTTTACGATCAGGCGCATTTCAACAGATCCTTCTGCGAATTTACAGGAATAACACCTTCCGAATTCAGAAATTCCAGAATTATTGCGTAGATTTTGTCGGAATCTTACAATTTTCTGACTCTGAATGTACATATATTATTTCTTCTAATATCGCTAAGGAGAAAGCAATGAAAAAAGACCTTTTAGAAAAAGCCGTAAAATACCTTAAAATATTCTGTAACGATATTCCTGAACGGACGGTCGGGAGTGCCGGCAACAGAAAAGCAACCGGTTTATTTTGTGAGAAAGTATCCTCTTTCGGTTGGGACACGGTTTTGCAGGAGTTCGATGCTTTCAACTGGATGAACGGTGGAGCCTCAATATCAGCGGCTGATCAGCAATTCGAAGCCTTCGTTAGCCCATATTCCCTGGGATGTTCTATAAAAAGTGAACTTGTTGATATAGAATCTTTCGACGAATTGAGCCGGAAAGACCTTACCGGTAAAATAATTCTGATGCGAGGTAATATTGCCGGAGAGCAATTAATGCCGAAGAACTTCGTGTTTTATAATCCTGATGAACATAAAAAGATCATATCTGTTCTTGAAGACAAAAAACCTGCGGCGATTATTGCCGCAACAGGTAGAAACAGCGCACTCGCCGGGGGAGCATACCCTTTCCCTCTGATAGAAGATGGTGATTTCGATATTCCCTCCGTGTATATAACAAAAGAAAAGGGATGTGAACTCATGGCTTATAAAGGAAAAACCTTAAAACTTGAATCTATTTCGGAGCGCCTTCCGGGCAAGGGCTTTAACGTAATCGCCCGTAAGGGAATCAATGAAGAACATAGAATTGTCATAACCGCCCATATTGACGCTAAAAATGGTACACCCGGTGCAATTGACAATGCCACAGGTGTGATCACAATGATCTTGCTGGCCGAACTATTACATGATTATAGCGGTAAATCCGTTATCGAGTTGGCTGCTTTAAATGGGGAAGATTACTACTCTGCGCCCGGTCAAATGAAATATCTATGTGACAATCACGATAAGTTCAATCAGATCAAACTGTGTATTAACATTGATGGAGCCGGATATTATAAAGGAAAAACAGCAGTATCTCATTATGATATACCGGATAAGTACAACATAGTATTAAGCGATGTTTTTAAAAACTTTAAGGAGATGAAACCGGGAACTCCTTTTCCTCAGGGAGATCACAGTATCTTTGTTCAGTATGGGTGCCCTGCTTTCGCATTCTCTTCAGACTGGCTAATTGAAAACATGGAAAATCAATCAATTACGCATACTCCTAATGATAATCCCGGGATTGTAGACTGCAGAAAAATTGTAAATACTGCTGAGGCGATTGTCTTTATTACAAACGAAATAATGAATCTGACTATCTGAAAACTCTACCTTAAATAGGATACTTTTAAAATATCCAATCTCCTGACATCCATATCTCTGCCTGGGATTCCTCATTAAATATAGAATATCAGTCTCAATTTATCAATAGTTCACCGCATAATTGGTATTTAAGATAAATTTGGAATTGGCTATTGAATATTGTTATATTTTATCTAAAATTTAATGCCAATAGAAAGCGAGATTAAATATGTTAGTTCTGAATCTTGACAGAAAAAGCAAAACTCCACTTCACCGGCAGGTATTCGCACAAATAAGTGAGATGATAGATAATACTGCGCTGAAACCTGGAACGAGGCTTCCGTCTACAAGAGAATTTGCATTGAGAAACGGGATCAGCAGAACGGTTGTTTACAATGCATATGAAGAACTATGGGGGCAGGGATACATTGAAAGCCGTCCCGGATCTTATACAATAGTGCGCAAAAAAACTCCGAATATCAAATTGAATAACCGTTCTACCAAAAGTCTGATCGACTGGGAAGAAACTGTTACCTCTCCCTGCTTAAAGATCAATAGTGAATATTCACATTTTCCTGAACTATCATATCCGGAAAGGAGAACTGATATTTTAAACATGAATTCTCTAAGCCTGGATCCTCGTATCCTGCCTGTCGAGAATTTCAAAAAATGTCTTAATATTGCCATTCGTAAAGATTCAGGATTATTTAATTACGGAAATGTCGAAGGTTATCCACCTTTGCGATCATTTATTGCATCCAGACTGAAGATGCATGGTGTTGAAGTTACCGCCGAAGAGATAATGATAACGAACGGAACACAGAACAGTATTGATATGATCCTCAGGCTTTTTGCAGATCCCGGTTCGATTATAGTTACAGAAGATCCTACTTATCTGTATGCACTACCGTTAATGGAATTGTATAATTCCCGGATTGTCGGGGTAGAGATGAATGAATATGGTATGCATCTCGATAAGCTCGAGAAGATATTGCAGTCTTGTCAACCTTCCTTTATTTATACCATCCCGAATTTTCAGAATCCAACTGGAATCACGATGAGCCAGAGTGTGCGGGAGAGAATGATATCCATTAGCGGGAATTGTAAGATCCCTATAATTGAAGATGCGTTTGAGGAAGAGATGAAGTATTTCGGTAAAGTACCGCTTCCTCTGAAATCAATGGATAAAGACCACAGGGTAATATATCTGAGCTCATTTTCGAAAGTCCTTTTTCCCGGCATGCGGATTGGTTGGATAGCGGCGGATAAAAAGCTTTTAAAAATAGCGTCCACAGTAAAAACCTTCACAGATATTTCTACAAATACAGTTATACAGGCCGGACTATATGAATTCTGTGAGCGGGGATATTATGATATGCATATCAAACATATGCACAGGATATTTAAACGAAGAATGCAGTCAGCCTTAGCGGCACTCAGGGAAAACTTGATTTTTGATGAAGTAACATGGCATGAACCACTGGGGGGCTACCTGATATGGATTGAGGTTAAGGGATTAAAGATTTCTGAAGATGAGTTGCTAAAGATATTATTAAAGCACCGGATACAGCTCACACCCGGATCATGGTTCTTTATCGAGAAAAGGCAGTCTCATCACCTGCGGATCAGTATCACACAATTAAACGAAAACGAGATTAAGGAGGGTATAAAATGATTGAAATATGCATTTGATGAATTATATTCAGATCATGGAAAATATGGAGTCTTTTAATGAATACTTTGTCCGAGGAACTCGCCGGAATAAGCGCTTCTATTTCAGCTATCAACTGTCACTTATTGGAATATCATCTTGATAATGCGTCAGAAGCCGGAGCTACGGATGAAGAAATCAGAAAGAAGGTATTGGAAGGATTGAGAACCATGGAAGCGATCGATCTGAGAATTATTAAAATAATCAAGAGTAAGCTGCCGGACTTCGATCTGAATGAGACAATACTTAATACCGGAAATTATTCAAATTACTGGATTAGAATACCATTTTAATAAAAATAATCAAGATAAATTTCTTGTTGATTGGAAGACTATTATGGATTTTAGAAATGTATACGAAGATGAAAAAAGGGCCAATTCTTATTCAAGCCTGGAATTCCCCGGAACGTATTATCTGGCATACAGGGATTTGCCCAATATTATTAAGGAACATGTCAACGGAAGAAAGGCTATGGATTTCGGCTGTGGAACAGGAAGATCGACCAGATTTCTTAAAAGGCTGGATTTTACAGCTACAGGCATTGATATTTCGGAGAAAATGATAGAAAAAGCTAATGAGTTAGATCCTGAAGGCGATTACCGGTTGGTTGAAAATGATAATATGAATATATTACCTAAAAACTCCATGGATCTTATAACTTCCATTTTCACATTTGATAATATTCCGGGTAGAGTATCCAAAATTGGAATATTCACATCTTTAGGTAGAATGTTAAAGGAAAAAGGAGTATTGATCAATCTGGTTTCCTCCCCGGAAATATATGTAAATGAATGGGCTTCGTTCACAACCAGAGATTTTCCGGAAAATAATTCGGCAAAGAGTGGAGATAAAGTAAAAATTGTAATGACAGACGTCGAGGACAGCAGGCCTGTGGAAGACATTGTTTTTTCTGATGAGGATTATAGGAAGGTATATGAAAAATCAGGGTTGGATGTTGTTAGAAATTATAAACCGCTGGGATTGGAAAGTGAACCATACGAATGGAAAAAGGAGACTGAAATAGCACCCTGGGTGATCTATGTATTGAAGAAGATTAATAAAAAACATCGTTCGGTATAAACAAAGGAGACTGAAATGAATAAAATAGAAACTATAATTAACGAACGGAAAAAAGCGCATTCAAGGTTTATAAGTTTGGAATCTGTTCCGTATATGAAATATTTAGAGCTTGAGCAAACTGTATTTAATAAAGGTGAACTGTCAAAAAAGGTTAAAGAATTAATCGCGATTGGAATCTCCATTGTAATTGACTGTGAATCATGCATGCAGTGGCATATAGAACATGCCGCCAGGGAAGGGGCTGCGGAAAAGGAGATTCTTGAAGCGATAGAAGTAGGTATTGAAATGGGAGGAGGCCCTGCTATTGCTTCAGCCAGGTTTGCTCTCGAAGTGATGGATTATGTATTTGCAGGTTCCTGAGACGGATCACTCCGTGCTATTTCTGTGTTAATAAATCCAATCCAAATCTTTCCTTGTAAACTTTCCATTTTTTAGTTAAATTTGCCGGGTGCGGTTTAGTTGACCTATTCCGAATCAATCCCTGTCAATCCATAGAAAGCGATCATGAAAGATATTTCCAGTAAAATACGCAAAGCAGGTGTTGTTGGTGCGGGAGGCGCCGGTTTTCCCACTTATGTCAAACTCGAATCACAGGTAAAGTTTTTCATAGCCAACGGGGCAGAATGCGAACCCCTGCTTCATAAAGATAAAGAATTAATGAAAGCCGATCCAGAGACGATCATTAGGGGACTTGATCTTGCTGTCGAAGCGACAGGGGCATCGAGAGTTTTTTTCGCTGCAAAGCGGAAATACCCGGATTCTTTTAACATTGTCAGCAGTCTCATTAGAGAAACCAGGTACGAGATGCTCGAGCTTGGTAACTTTTACCCAAGCGGAGACGAGTATGAACTGGTCCACCTGGCGACCGGGGAATTGATACCTCCGGGCGGTATTCCCCTGCAAGTCAATACTGTGGTTAATAACGTGGAAACCCTGTACAACATAGCAAAGGCCGCTGAAGGCGAGCCCGTAACAAATACCCTTGTTACGGTTAACGGTGATGTCAGAGAGCCTTCGACTTTCTGGGCCCCGATCGGTTGTACATTAAACGATATTCTCGAAGCAGCAGGTGGAACGAAACTCGGGGAACCGGCAGCGCTTTCCGGCGGCGCTATGATGGGATCTGTTGAATTTGATCTTAGTAAAGCATTAACACGAACTTCTGCGGGGATAATCGTTGTTCCACCGGACCATTCACTTGTCGGAAAGAAATCTCAGTCTGTCCAGCAGTTCAGCAGGATCGGAAAATCCACATGCGATCAATGCACAGATTGTACTGCAATGTGTCCGCGGTATCTTCTCGGTTATGCTATCGAGCCGCATACAGTGATGAGAAGCCTCGGATTTACCGGTTCGCATAATGACCTTTACGATCAGTTCGGCCTTCTTTGCTGCGAGTGTAATATCTGCAGTCTGTATGCCTGCCCGGAAGACCTGAATCCAAAGCAGGTATGTGTTGAAGCAAAAAAAGCTCTGAACTCAGTTGAGAGGGGAAGGGACTTTCCTGAATCGCGCGAAAAAGTCCATGAAATGAAGGACTCGAGACGGGTACCACTGGAAAAACTAACATTGAGACTGGGATTAAGCAGGTATAATAAACCGGCTCCTTTCAGGGATGTTGATATAAAACCTGATAAAGTTATTATCCGTCTGAAACAGCATGTAGGAGAAGCCGCGGTACCAATTGTTGATATTGGCGATCGAGTTGAAAAAGGCGAGACGATAGCCGAAGTCCCGGAAGAAAAGCTTGGAGTCAATATTCATTCCAGCATCAGCGGTAAAGTAACTTACATAGATAAAACGGCAATAACTATCGAGAGATAACGGGAAAAAAATGGCAAAACAGGAACTTAATGCAATAGGAATTATAGAGCTGTCAAGCATATCCAAAGGCTATTTCGCCTGCGATGCTATGCTGAAGGCAGCGGAAGTAGAACTTGTACTGGCAAGATCAATCTGTCCCGGAAAATACATGGCAATGGTCAGAGGGGATGTCGATGCGGTCTATTCATCAGTTGCGGCCGGGACGGAAGCCGGTGATGAGGCAATAGTAGATACTTTCGTGATACCGAATGTTCATGAATCGGTATTTCCTGCTATAAATGCCGTAAACGAGATCGGAAAAGTCGAAGCCCTTGGCCTGATCGAGACATTCTCTGTGGCGTCACTAATCGAATCAGCAGATGCAGCTGTAAAGACAGCAAAGGTCAAGCTTGTCGAGATAAGGCTTGCAATGGCAATTGGTGGCAAGGCATTCTGTACATTGACAGGTGAGGTAGCAGCTGTAACATCTGCCGTAGATTCCGGAGCAAGGATCGCAGCAAAAAAGGGGCTTCTTGTAAATAAAGTTGTTATACCTTCTCCACACCCGGACGCCATCCGTGAGATCGTATAGATCATTGTCTGTTTTGTTATTATAATATAAATAGAATACTCAGGCTGAAACCCGCGTCTATCTTTTTATTTGCCTTTATCTCATTCATGGTTAAACTGTATTTTTTCTCCTGATACCATTATTATAAATATCTCTACTCATGAGAAGTGTTTCTATCTAAATAGAGAATGTCACTACTTCAGTCTGATTACGGTCATTTCAGATTTGAAACATATTGTCATCTCCACAGGTTTTTGCGGGAATCCGGATTTTTTTAAACTATAAAATCAATTCCGGGTTAAAAACATTGCGTTCCCCTGAATCCCCCATCAATGGGCGTATACGATAATAGATCCCCGTGGAGGAATAACTATCACTTTTTCTGTCACAGGACTTCATTAAATTCCCGTTATTGCCTGGATCTTTAACTGATACACCTTTTTAATTTTATTATATAATACTCCCCTGTGCAGGGGAAAAAGGGGGATGTATATATTGAAATTTCTTTAGACTATACTCAAAAATAACAAACAATCCAAAATAATTCTTGCTATATGAAACACAACTGTGTATATTGCGTATATACAGTATAACAGATTACGAAAATCTATTTTCAGAAATTACTATGTTACTCAACTTAACCGAATATTCAAATGAGCCTCTCCACAATCAGATCTCCAGACAGATCTGGGAGAAGATCCTTGCAGGGGACTTGATTGAAAATGAACCTGTTCTGGCTGTCAGAACTCTGGCGCGAACCCACCATATAAGCACATTAACGGTAGTTAAAGCCTATGATGACCTTGAAAAGGAAGGTATATTGGAAAAGGACGGAAACGCATATTTGGTGAATCCCTTATCTGATGAAAAAAAACAGGAGATCTCTCTAAGGCGTCTGTTCAAAAACGAGACATCTCTGAATATTATAGATACATTCTCCAATCAGCTGAAATCCGTTTTCGAGCTTGACAGACTGTTCGAAATATTGAAAACAAGTATCAGGAATCACTTCAATATTCCCGAAATCCTGATGGCAGTTTATGAATCAGAACTATCCGGCTACAGGGTACTGTCTGATCAATGTGCAGGACGGAAAACAGTAATTGATATGAACGATCCGATGATTTATGATCTTGCAAAGGCTAATCTTCCGGTTGATGCGGGAAACCTGAAAATGCCTGCCGAAAAAAGCACTATGTATAATGAAATTACAAAACGCAGAATAAATATCATCTTCCCTTTGAAAGACGGTGAATCTCTTCTTG
Organism: bacterium; assembly: GCA_028278455.1. Lineage (GTDB taxonomy): Bacteria > SM23-31 > SM23-31 > SM23-31 > SM23-31 > JANQEH01. The sequence continues at coordinate 38,422 of JANQEH010000308.1, read as the reverse complement.
GGATCCTTGCACTACCCGGAAAGAAATCAGGGAATCCATTCACGAAAGAGGATCAGGGAGTCCTGACTATACTGGCAAACCAATTCGCTACAGCTTTAATTACAGCAAGATTTTACGTAGAGACAGTTGAGAAGAAACGTTTTGATGAGGAACTTTCATTAGCAAGCAGAATACAGCAGGACCTTCTTCCGAAGGAACTTCCCGATAATGAAAGATTTCAGATCGCAGCCTATTCAAAACCGTCTTTTCGTGTAGGTGGTGATTTTTATGATTACCTCCCTATCGATGAAGACAGGTTCGGACTTGTTATAGCTGATGCCTGTGGAAAAGGAATGCCGGCAGCTATGCTGATATCACAAATACAGGCGATGTTGAAAGGAGAGGCAGGATCCGGTAAACCTATAACACAAATACTTAAGCATCTGAACAAGCATATAAAAAAATATACGTCGGCACAGAATTTCACAACTCTTTTTTTTGGAATATATAACAAGAATACAGGCATTCTCGAATATGCAAATGCAGGGCATAATTATCCCGTAGTGATCCGGGAGGACGGTACGAAGGAGCTTCTGATAACGACCGGTCCTGCACTGGGAATAACGACTGATGAAGACTACTTTGTCGAAGAAATATCCGCCGGGCCGGGAGATAATATACTTCTTTACACAGATGGTCTGACCGAAGCGATGGACCGTGAGGGTAATGAATACGGTGAACAGAAATTATACGATATGCTCTCCGGGATCAGGGAAAAAGATGCATCGGAAATTATAGAAATAATCAAAGATGACATAAATGCATTCAGTCAATCCGGAGGTGACAGGGATGACACAACAATGCTTCTATTCAAAATCAAATAATAAAACTGTATATAAATAATCTTATGCTTCTGAACCTTACAGACCTATCATCAGAACCGCTGCAGAGCCAGATTGTAAGACAGATCAGGGCCAAGATCCTGGTCGACGAACTGCCGGCGGGATCCGATCTCCCCTCGATAAGGGCACTGGCAAGGGACCAGCATATCAGTGTGATAACAGTAAAGAGGGCTTATGAAAGCCTTGAAAGAGAAGGCCTTATCCATTCAAGAAGAGGCAAAGGATTTTTCGTTACCGATCTTGTTAGGGAAAGGAAAAGATCTATGGCAAATCAAAGATTTTCAGACAATCTGAAACCGGTGATCGATCTCGCCCTGGCAGAAGGATTAGAGCCGGGAGAGATCGTAATGATAGTAAAAGAACTCCTCAATAATGAAAATAATAGAGAAAAACATACAGGAGAACATGATGGATAATGCGTTTGAGATCAGGCAAATGGTTAAAGGTTATCCGAAATTCAAACTCGGACCGCTCGATCTGTCACTTGAACCGGGTACAGTAATGGGTTATATAGGCCCCAATGGCTCAGGAAAGACGACAACTATCAACTGTCTGGCCGGACTCATCAGACCGGATAAAGGTGATATGACGATATTCGGAAGAAAAAATGAACACAAGAATCCGGAATGGAAATTCGATATCGGATATGTCGGCGATACTCATGTTTTCTACGAGAACTGGACTGGTGCAAAGAACCTGAAATTCCTCTCGAAATTTTACCCCGACTGGTCAGATGAACTTGTTAATACCATGATACAAAAATTCGATGTCCCGGTTAACAAAAGAGCTAAAGACCTATCCAAGGGCAACCGTGCCAAACTCGCGATAGTATCCGCCCTTGCACATTCACCAAGACTGCTCCTTCTGGATGAACCGACTTCAGGGCTAGATCCGGTTGTAAGGTCGGAAGTACTGGATGTTCTATTTGAAGTCGTTGAGAGTGAAGATAGAGCGATTTTCTATTCCACACATATCCTGTCGGATATCAGCAGGCTGGCGGATGATCTCGCTTTTCTTGTAGAAGGCAAGATCAAATTGAAATCTCCAAAAGATGACCTGATCGAGAACTGGAGAAAGATATCATTCCGCATGAAAAAGAACCAGTCCCAATTCAAATCTGGTGTATCATTTAAACAGGACGGCAGGGAATACCAGGTTATCAGCTCTGAATTCAATCAGACACTTGAGCACATTAGAGAGCTCGGAGCAGAGAACATCCAGGATAACAGGCTTAGCATCGACGAGATCGCTGTCCATATACTCCGTGGAGAGAACAATGCTTAAGCTTCTATGGGCTGAGATCAGCTACAACAAGCAGCATCTCCTCACTCTATTTGGACTGGTGGTCATGCTTACGGCTTATAACTCGTACCGTCCCGATTCTCCGAATATTCTGATTCTGTTCCTTACTTTTATAACGGTCAACAATTTGAACGTTTTCAGAAACAAGGAAAAACGTGACAGGTATTTTGCCCTGATCCCTGTGAACATGACCGCGATAGGTCTGCTGCGGATCTCTTTACTTCTTATTCCATTCCTCGGTGTGGTTATTTATTCACTCGTCTCAAATTATTTGATCAGCGGCCATAATCTGAATACAGGCTCACTTGTTTCATTTTCAGGATTGATCATTACAGTCTATTGTGTTGTATATATTCTGCGTGATAGAATGATCGAGACAATGCGCAGATATGGTCTAACTAAAAGAAGAGCCATTATAATATTGTTCGCAGTAGTTTTTATCCTCAATATATTTACATTCTTTGCCATTTTTGAATCGACCCGACACTTATTCAGACCTATCGAAAAAGTGATAGTCTTTGTAGAAAATCTTGTATATAAGAATCCTTTAGAAAGCACATCTGCCTTAGTTTATGGCGCAGTCTGCCTATTTGCACTTGTTTCATCAACAATTGTAACTCTAAATTTTAGAAAGAATTTCCTGGATTGATCGGGACTGATCCCGGACCGGAGGAATTATGCTGAATATACTGAAAGCTGAAATAAGTTATTATAAAACCAGTTATTTTTTAATGTATGCCATGCTGCTTCTCTTATCAAAGTATAACTGGCTGATGGGCGTAATGGGTTATATCGTTCTTAATTCGATCTGTTCTCTAAGGAACAAAGAACTAAGAGAGAGAAATCTCGCCGTTCTGCCGGTATCGATCTTAAGCCCAGCGGTGGTCAGGATAGTAATACACACGGTGCCTTTTATGCTGTTCACGGTTGTTACGTTTATTGCATTGCTTCTAATTAAGCCTTCCGAATGGAGGTTGATAGAAGGATTGATATTAGTAAATGGTGTGATGATATTAATGTTTTCAGGATATTTTATTCTAAGGGACACTTCTCTGGAATTCTTCAGAAAGATCGGTTTTACCCAGCAAATATTTACAAAGATAGTTGTCATTCTCATACTTGCAGGCAATTTGCTGGGAATATATACTATGATGGCAATGAACAGGGATTGGCCGAATCCCGCTGTGGATGTGATCAGGTTTTTCAGGAATGATTTCCCTGCTTACAATCCGTTTTCGGGTGATTTCGGCAGCTACTTCTTTCTGCTTTTCAGCGTTACTTTTGCCTTGATCTCAGTATTCACTTATACTAAAAGGAAATCATTTCTCGAGTGAGAAACCTTAACCGGGACATTTCATATGTGGAGAATAATTCTGTCAGAAATAGAATACAATAAATGGATGATGGTTGCTGCTCTCGCTGTAGTAATTATGCTGATTGTTGGTGAGTCCATGACCGGAAAGGAAGGGAGTCTGAACTTCTTGTATTTTCTGCTCCCTTTCGTGGTGATCAATACTATGGCACCCATGCGTTTTAAAGAAAAGAGGGATCAAAGATGCATCGTGCTGCCTGTTACGGCGGTTTCAATTGGCATATCAAGGATAATGTTCATCATAATCCCCGTATTCTTTGTATATTTCACGCTGTTTATCTTTGATATTGCACTCTCTTTTCATAACAGCTTGAGCGAGGGTACATACCTGCTTTTCTCCGGTATCGTAGTCTTCATATATTCCTTTTTCTTTATAATGTACGATCTTTTCTATATGTTCATAAATAAAAGACTAATTGCGGCAGCAGTTCTGTTTCTGGTATTAGCCCTGCTCGTAAACCTTCTTCTTTTTACTAATGCGATCTCCGGTAATTTTATTAGGAATGTAATTGATCTTGTTGACACAATTATCAATTCCGGAAGGAAAGGTCTGATTATTTTTCTCAGCATCACTATATTTTTTACCGTGAGCAGTGTTTTTACATATATGAGACGAAAATCTTTTTTTGATATAACCTGACAGAAAATCATGTTTACCAAAATCAAAACCGAAATCGCCTATTACAAAACTCTGATAATTTTCTTATACCTCTGTATTATAACCGCATGGATATACCATCTACTATGGAGCTGGGGTACGGGGATGATCTCTACCGGTGCATTTATTTCGATTTCTACCACTATGTCACTGATTTTTATGGCTAATTATTATGCAACCTGGATCACGACGAAGAGGGAAAGATTCTACATATTCAAACCGGGTTCTGTCCGGGAAACCGGAATAGTGCGGCAATTAATACCAATTGGTTTCTGGCTGATCCCTGCAGTTTCAGTTTTTGTCGCAGATATGTTTTTAAAAACAGATCCCGGAAATATGATGAGCCGCTATCTTTTATCGGTAACAGGGATATTGTTAATTATTAATTCGAATTTCTATATTGTCAAGGATATGGCATTTGTTTTGACAAGAAAAAGAGCATTTTTCGGAATCTACATTGACCAGCTGCCTTCATTAGTTTACTTCACATTTATTTCAACTGTAATTATGATCATAGTGTTGAGTTTCATGGGCACCGAACCTTCGGATTCGATGAACTCTATGGAAAATCCTATTGAGCGTTTTTTAGACAGAATATTCGAAGGATTTGCACCCGTTGTATTACTGGTATCAGGCTTCATTTTTACTTATATTAGTCTGAGGATTTATAAGAAAAGGCTGGAATTCCAGGATTGACAGAGTTTACGGGGGACAAGGAATGAGTAAAAAGATCATTACTATCTTAAAACGTGAATACCTAACAAGAATCAGAACCAGGGCATTCATTTTTTCGACCTTTTTTTTCCCTGTATTATTGTTGATCATATTCGCAGGAGTACAGATTTTCGAGAAGTTCTTTGAGTCATCAACAAAATACTATACAGTGATAGATCATTCCGGGAAAATATTCTCCGAGCTTTCTGTAAATCTCTCAGATACACTCGGTACCGGTAAACCAAAATACTCGTTAACGGAAAGATCAGTAGACCAGTCTGAGGAAAATGCCGTTTTAGAAGAATTAAAAGCTGAAGTCCTCAATAAAAACATCGATGGATACATTATTATCCCGGAAAATATCATCCGTCAGCGAAGGATATATTACTCAGCCCGAAGTCTCGGAAACATTATAGAACAGTCCGAAATTTCGAGAGCGGTTTCGACTATAGTAACGAATTACCGGCTGATAGAAAAAGGTTTCTCGCCCAATGAGGTCCAGGTAGAAATGCAGGCGGGAAGGATCGAACTCGAAAGCATACAGGTTACGGAAAGCGGAGCCCGGGAGAGAAGCAGCGGATCGAGTAATGCGATCGCGAGGGCATTTATTTTTATTATGTATTTTGTGCTTTTGATTTACGGTCAGATGCTTCTGAACAGTATTATCGAAGATAAATCCACCCGGGTATCAGAAACTGTCCTTTCATCAGTTTCCTCATTCCAGCTTCTGTCCGGAAAACTACTCGGGATTTGTCTGCTTGGATTCACCCAGCTTGTTATTTACGGAACACTTTTCATACTGGGAATTTTTTTCTCTGAATCATTCATCCCTGCAAGTTCAGAAGTAATGGACATTATAGAGCAGATAAGGGTATCTCCTGTCGTGTTGGTATACCTCCTTGTATATTTTATTATGGGTTTCATCTTTTACGCCTCTATCTACGGTATAATAGGCGCAATGGTAAACACTGAGGATGAAGGCAAACAACTCCAGATGCCGGTGACTGTTTTTGTAGTCATTGCTTTTTTCATTTCACTGATCTCTGTAGAAAATCCCGAAACAAACCAGGCATACATAGCTTCTTTGATCCCATTCTTCACGCCTATCATCATGATCGCCCGGATAGCGGCCCTGGATCCGATGATTCCAGAGGGTACACTGCTTTCAATATTGATCCTGTTCGTCTCGACAGTCGGGACTGTGATATTGTCATCAAGGATCTTCCGGGTGGGGATATTGATGTACGGGAAAAAAGCCACATTCAGAGAAGTGATAAAGTGGCTGCATATAAAATGAATTAACAGAAATATTTAAATTACCGATATCTGAAAGCGCATTTTTTATCGGGTGTCATATTGAATCAAAAAAACGTACAGATTGAAACTGCAGAGGAATTCAATCCGGAAATTGTTATCGATCCGGCAGGAGGATCAGGAAAGCCTGACTGTATTATGCTTAGCCAGTCTGAAAACGATCAGTCCTACATTATTAACGGACACGATATCTCTTTCGGACCGATATCCGGCAAAATCGTAAAAATCCTGATCACATCTGCTGTGGAAAAAAGATCCATGAATATCCAGGAAATAAGAAAAACTCTCTGGCTTTCAGGGATTTTTATCGGGGAAAAAGCAATTATCAGTACAGTGAGCCGGATAAGGAAGAAAGTACGAATAGAGTTCGAAGGCAGGATTGGCCGGTTTGGATTTATAGAGACAATTAAAGGAACCGGTTATAAATTGAACGCCGAGATTGTCGAAAAACAGAATCAGGCCTCATAGAATTCTCTGAAGGATTTGAACACAATATCATCTCTTCCGATAGTCATACCGCATTTCGGAAGAGATTCGAGGAATACCTTCCCGTAAAATTTACTGACAATCCTGTTATCGAGTACAAGGATTGTACCTCTGTCATTCTTGTGCCTTATAAGCCTTCCGAATCCCTGCTTGAACTTGATAATCGCCTGGGGTACGGTATAATCCATGAATGAATTTCCACCTGCTGCCTCAATTGCCTGCCTCCTTGCAACTTCTATCGGAGCTGTAGGGACCTTGAACGGCAATCGCGCAATGATTATCGATTCGAGGTCATCCCCGATAACATCAACCCCTTCCCAAAAGGAATCGGTTGCGAAAAGGGCAGCTGCCCTCTCCCTTTTGAACTGATCAAGAAGTGCTGTTCTGGTGTCTATTCCCTGTTTCAGCAGTTTTATATCTTCATCATACAATTCTTCCTTCGCGTAATTGTATGCATCGTTCATTGCATTGTAGGAAGTAAAAAGCACAAATGCCCTTCCATTAGATACTCTCAGGGAATCGGTTATGAGTTTTCTTGCTGTTGAATTGAATTTTGGGTGATCAGGTGCAAAATTATTCAGGGGAATTCCGATCAGCACCTGATTCTCGAAATCGAAGGGAGAAGGAAAATGCCTGCATTCTACCCGGTATTCTTCAACCGTATCCACGCCAAGCCTCGATTTGAGAAAGCTGAATTCTCCGCCGACGGTCAATGTTGCCGAAGTCATTACAACCGTATCGAAAGGTTCATAAAGAGATCTTACAAGGTACTCCCCGACATCTATTGGAGCTGAACAGATCTTCAGAGACCTCCCCTGTTCGCTGAACTCCAGCCATTTAACAACGCTTTTATCATCCTCGAACATCAGGTAATTAAATGAATCCGCTGCACCGGCGATCCTCCTGACCATTGATTGAAGCTCGATGATCAGGTTTTCTATCCCGATCTTCTGCGATTCCTCGATTTCAGCGAGGTCTTGGATAACCGAATTCAGGGTTACCGTATATTCCTCCGCTTTCTTAATCCAACCTTTCACTTTTATAGTTATAACCGACTGCCAGTGTTCATCCCCTGAAAATCTCCCATCCATCATGAATTGCTTCTGCTCTTCCAAACTGTTTTCTCTCAGTTTCAGAAACGATCCCATATCGACAAATATATCTTCAGCAAATTCCGCCAGTTCCATTTTCTTAATGATCAGATCCCGCTCTATTATATCACAGGTGGATTTCATTTCGTCTGTCATTTTTTGTTTAAGATCTTTGATCTTTTTCACAGTCCTTGGGAGGATTCCTTTTCTGTCCCCATTTTTAGATAACGATACCAGCCTGCTAAGAAGGCGCTTCAGTCCGGATTGCGTAACCTGCGCACCGAAATAATCGGTTGATACATCTTCGGTATGATGCGCTTCGTCGATGATTACCCGGGTATAAGGAGGAAGTACCGCAATATCTGCCAATGATCCTAGTGTGCCGCGAAGTGAGAGATCTGAAAAAAGCAGATGGTGGTTAACTATAAGAATATTAGCCTGCGCCGCAGCCCTTCTTGCAGATACAAGAAAGCAGTCTTCATAAAATGCACATCTGACACCGGTACAGGTATCACTCTCGCATTTAAGCCTGTCCCACACATCGGCTTTCGGTATATAATTCAGGTCTGCCAATGATCCATCTTTTGTCTTCTTTGTCCATTTTATCAGTGAGACAAGTTCATCGAACGACTCATCTTCCTTGAACAATCCGAGATCCCGTTCCTCGGAATCTGCTTTTCTCAGGCAGCAGTAGTTCCCCCTTCCCTTTACAAGAACTGAAAGAAATTCTTCATCTATTACCTTTTTCAGGAACGGTATATCCTTGAAGATTATCTGCTCCTGCAGATTAATTGTTTTTGTAGAGACGAGGACGCGTTCCTTGTTTTTTAAAGACCATACTATGGCTGGCAGAAGATAGGCAAGGGTTTTTCCAGTTCCCGTACCTCCCTCATACATCACTACATTACCCTCATTGAAGCTCCTGGCAACCTCAGCAGCCATTTCCATCTGCCCTGCCCTCGGTTCATAATCCTCTAATGTTTTGGCGACAGCCGAATCCTCATCAAGCATGGTGGCTATCTCGACAGGATCGAGTGCATCTTTTTCAGGCCGGGTGAACCTGTTTACGACTACATTCACCCTGTCTGCAGAATTATTTATTATATAAAATCCGATCCCCTGATTTCCAAGGATAGAAGCAATCTGGACATCCGGACCGGATGGTTTCAGGTCACCCGATGGGTGGTTATGGAGAACAACATCTCCCGGTGCAAGCCTTTGAAGTATGGCAGGAGTAGAGGTTTCATTTCCCCAGGCAAGGGGAACTACTTCTGAAATATCACTGGATAAATCCTGTTTTGCCTGGAAAAAGACCTCATTACCGCTATTTGAATCTATCTCAGCCTTTATGCTGTCGCAGAATTCCTGCGGAATGTATTTGTCAAGACTGGTTTCTCTGGTCATCAAGGCCGTCTTTTGTACGTAATATTATAAACATTCAGTTTTGAATCCTCTTCTTCTGACTCAAAAAATAATCCTCGCGGGTGGCAATAAAGCAAATTATTCTTAATAAAACTCTGAGGAGTAATTTTATCCGTTTCAAACGTGTAAAGAAATTCTCCATCATTTGAAAATATATCAATAGTAGATTTTATCTTGTATTCACATCTGTTATCTCGGTACCATTCACCGGATACTACCCAGATATTATTTCTTCCATCTACCATTAAATGCCTTACTACCGGAGGAAAATCCGGTATTACCAGTGGCAACATATACGCGATAGGTTTACTTTTTTTGAATTTTTTTGTATACCTGTCATAATACCTGTCTCTTGTTCTTTTTGAGTACCCTTTTCTTTTATATTCTCTACCAAAGGAAAACAAAAACTTACCATCTTTACTGTATTTATTTATCTTGTAGATGTCATGTGATACAGGTGTATAAATATTATCCCCCGAATCGATAGCAATAATTTCAGACGGTAAAAATCCGTATACTTTATGAGCATCAATTACGATTTCATTTATATTTGAGATTTTTTTTAGTTCTAAATCAAATATTGAAAAGTAGTAGTGTAATATATATTTACCGGTTTTCAAGGGATCTTCATCCCATTCATGGTATGGGATAAGGTAATAATCGGGATAAGGATAATAATAAGGTTCTCTTTTGGAAGGAGGAAAAAAGATAAAATCCAGGTATTCACCGTCTGAATCCCAGATTTTAAGACCTTTATGCATCTCATGAACATACATTTTATTATTCTTAACGGCCAGAGTAAATGGTTTTTCAAGTTCTCGCGGTCCCTGGCCTCTTCCACCATATTTCTTTAGAAAATTACCAAGAGTATCAAATACAAATATTTCATTATCTACTAACGATACTATAAATAAATTACCTTTTTCATCCGCTGTCATAGTTGTGACAAGTGTAATCTCATATTCCTCATAATCGAGCACATCTATACTATATTTTTTTTCAAACGTCAACCACTCTTTCTCAGTATACTTTGGTGTTTCAGGATTCAGTATAAATCTTTCATTTTCCTGTGATAAGATACCATGATTTTGAAAAATAATCAGTAAGAAGATCCATAGTGATCTCATATAAACCTCCTGATTTAGTGCCCATCATTATCATCGAGAAACTTTATTGAAAATGAACCTGATCTATATTAGAGTTGTTAATGTATATATAAAGGAAAAGGAAATTAACCATATAACTGAACTCAATCAAGTGAAAACTAATATTCAATACGTATTAATATTTGAAAAACAGAAATATTTATCCGTTTAAGATGTATCATTATTTCAGCCTTTAAATTGAAAGGGGGTGTTTTTCAGCCGGTAGAATAACAAATTATTGAATTTGCAGGAATAATTGATTAATATAGGAGGTTATTCTGAATTTTATTTTTCGCTTTCAATTAACCGAAAAAATCGTATTTTGAACCATAATAAAAGGAGCAATCCCGTGAAATATAAAAATATTATATTAACAGTTCTGCTGTGTTTACTGTTCTTTACTTCAGCTAATGCGCAAGAAGAGAACAATGAGCAGATTGTCAAGGGCTCAAAACAGTCCGATATATTTCTGAATCTCTCTACCAGGGGATTCGGAGGAGGATATAAGCGACATTTTCAATATCGTAACGAGGACACAAAACTAAGTTTTGGGATACAGGTAGCAAAAATGCATGAAGACGAGCAGTATTCTTATTATGATCCATACTGGGGATATATCAGGCAAAGGCCTGATTATTTTCTGCTTTCTGTACCCATAATTGCAGGGATAAAGATGAGGCTGTGGCGTGAACAAATCGATGAATCCCTGAGACCGTTTATTATCGCTGAGGTCGGGCCGGTACTCGGCCTGGAATTCCCGAGGGGTGGAGGTTTTACGGAAAACCTGACTAAAATGACGATCCGCCCTACAGTAAGGGGGTTTTTCGGAATCGGACTTGAGTTCGGAGATACCAAAGACAGGTCTTTCGGGATAACATTCGGGGGACATGTAATGGAGTTCTTTGAGAATTTCGGACCGCGAAAGAGTTACAGTGGAATAGACTTCCGTTTCAATTTTATTAAGAACATATTCTAATACACAATATAAACCGGGAATTGATGCTGATATGAAAGATAAGATTACTAAAAGAGCCGACGATTATTCGCGATGGTATACTGATGTGATTGTTCAAAGCAAACTTGCTGATTATTCACCTGTAAAGGGCTGCATGGTGATAAGACCGAACGGTTTTGCCCTTTGGGAAAAAATGCAGGCACAGATGGACAGGATGTTCAAGGATACGGGACATGTGAACGCCTATTTCCCGGTATTCATCCCGGAAAGTTTTATGCAGAAGGAAGCCGAGCATGTAGAAGGTTTCTCACCCGAATGCGCAGTAGTAACACACGCAGGAGGAAAGGATCTCGAGGAAAGCCTGATGGTCAGGCCTACTTCTGAAACAATTATTAATTCGATGTATTCTAAATGGATCAATTCATACAGAGACCTTCCGGTACTGATCAATCAGTGGTGCAATGTTGTACGGTGGGAAATGCGGACAAGACTATTTTTAAGGACAACTGAATTTCTCTGGCAGGAGGGTCACACGGCTCATGCTACCTACGAAGAAGCTGAAGATGAGACTATCAGAATGCTCGGTGTATATGCGGATTTCGCAGAGAAATACATGGCGATCCCTGTGCTTAGAGGTATAAAATCGGAAGCTGAAAAATTTGCAGGAGCTCTACATACCTACTGTATCGAGGCAATGATGGGCGACAAAAAATCCCTGCAGTCTGGAACATCTCATAACCTCGGCCAGAATTTCGCAAAAGCATTCAACACCAAGTACCAGACTAAAGATGGTAATCAGGAATACGTCTGGCAGACTAGCTGGGGTGTCAGTACCCGGCTTATCGGTGCAATTATCATGGTGCATGGAGATGACCAGGGGCTTATAATGCCTCCCAAACTCGCCCCTAACCAGATTGTGATGGTACCAATATGGAGAGACGATGAAGCAAAAGACAAGGTGTTGACTCCGGCATCAAAGATCACTGAAGAGCTGAAAAAGGATTTTTCCGTAAAATTCGATGACAGGGACCAGTACAGCCCTGGCTGGAAGTTCAATGAATGGGAAATGCTCGGTGTTCCTATCCGTATCGAGATAGGCCCCAAGGATGTCGAAAATGAAAGCGTTGTAATGGTAAGAAGGGATTCGAGAGAAAAGATCAAGGTTAAATGGGAAGATGTACCTTCAACAGCAGGAAAACTCCTGGATGAAATTCATAACAATCTTTTTGACAGGGCGTTGAATTTCCGGAAAGATAATACATTTACAATTGATGATTACGCCGATTTCAAAGACAGGATTGAAAACGAGGGCGGTTTTTATTCGGCTCACTGGTGCGGTTCCGGTGAATGTGAGGAAAAGGTGAAGAATGAAACCATGGCAACAATAAGGTTGATACCTATGAACCAGGAGAGGGAAGAAGGCATGTGCCTTTATTGCGGAAACGCATCAAAGGAAAGAGTTATATTCGCAAAAGCATATTGATTTCTGTGCAGATGAATGAGATCTGAATACCTGACAAATTTTATATACATTTATTAGATTATAGAATTGTAAATATTTTTAGGAGTCTCTAATGCTGACACTTACTGAAGATCAAAAAATGATCCAGGATGTTATCCGAGATTTTGCAGAAAATGAGATCAGACCGATTGCAGGAAAGATCGACGAGGACATGACTTTCCCTGAAGAAACAATCAAGAAACTGGGAGAACTTGGTTTTCTGGGTGTTCCTTTCCCGGAAGAATATAGCGGAGCAGGAATGGACACAGTATCATATTCCATAGTTGTTGAAGAGCTCAGTAAAGTCTGTGCCTCTCATGGGATAACTGTTGCAGCTCACATCTCACTTGGTACTTATCCTATTTACATGTTTGGAAATGAAGACCAGAAGAGAAAGTATCTACCGAAACTCGCTTCAGGCCAATCATTGGCATCCTTCTGCCTTACTGAACCGGAAACGGGATCAGACGTGAAATCGCTGAAAACATATGCAGAGAAAGTAGACGGAGGGTACAATCTAAACGGCGGAAAAGCCTTCATTACAAATGCCGGTTTTGCCGACGTCTACATTGTTTTTGCAATCACAAAGAAATCAGAAGAAAAAAACGAAATATCTGCATTTATCCTCGAGAGTAATACTCCCGGTATCTCCGTAGCCCCGAAAGAAAAGAAAATGGGCTGGAGAGCTTCAGATACGAGACAGGTAAATTTTGATGATGTATTTATTCCCGATGAAAATCTTCTTGGAGAAGAAGGTAAAGGATTTTATTATGCAATGGAGATACTTGACGGCGGCAGGATAAGTGTAGGCGCTCTTTCACTCGGAATAGCCGAGGGAGCATACGAGGCGGCACTTAGTTATGCTAAAGACCGTCAGCAGTTTGGAAGACCCATTGGAAAATTTCAGGCTATAAGTATGATGCTCGCAGATATGGCCACGCAGATACACGCCGCAAAATTGATGATCTATGAAGCATCTCAGCTTAAAGATGCCGGGAAGGATTTTATAAAGGAAGCCTCGATGGCAAAACTCTACGCTTCAGAGATCGCAACAAGTATTGCACGGGATTCGATCCAGGTTCACGGCGGGTATGGATATACTAAGGAATACCCTGTTGAAAGACTTTTCAGAGACGCAAAAGCCTGTGAGATCGGTGAAGGTACTTCTGAAATACAGAGGCTTTTGATAGCTAAAATGCTTTTTAAAGAATAAAGATCCTGTATGGGAAAATTTTCACTGCAGAAAATATTCAAAATTGTAAAGCCCAGAGAGAGCTTCTGGAAGCACAACGAAAAGCTCAGGAGAACATTAAAGAATTCTTACAGTATTCTTCTGCTGGTATTGATAATCTTCACCGGTACTTATTTCTTTCCAAGGGATAAATCCTCGAGGTACTCAGAGTACCAGGTCGGTACCGTAGCTCTCGAGGAAATCATCGCTCCAGAAACATTTCCTATTGTTAAAACCGACGAAGAGATTAACAGTGAAAAGGATGAAGCCCAGAGGAGCGTCCTTCCAAGATTCTTCAGGGATACAGATGCAGAAGAACAGGCTGAGGCAAGCCTGCAGCTTTTCTTTGATGAGCTAGCGATATACCTTTCTCTGAACAATGACTGGAGTGGATTGGCAAACCGTTCAAGGAGCCTTTCGGAAACCGATTCCCTGAGATTGGTAAGGCTTGATAATCAGCTTGATGCCATCAGAAATGATTTCAGGCAGAAATATAATATTGATATTGAAAATCAGAACTGGTCATTCATTAGGAATATCCCTTCGGATTCGCTCCAGATATTCCAGAGAAATTGCGTTCAGATACTCAGAGATATTATATCGGTGGGAATGGTAAATGTTCAGAAGAACAGGGCAGAATTCAACAGTATCAGCATTATTCTCATTGAAGAGAATAGAGATACCATAAGAAGTATCAATGCATTTACTGACCAGGCAGAATCGATCAGTGAAATCACCAGCAGGCTTCAGGCTCTATATCCCCTGCAGAGCGCTTCCATTAATGTAGGGCTCGAGATCATTCAGAATTTCCTGATTCCCAATATCAAGTATGATCCGGGAGAAACAGAAAGGTTGAGAAATGAGGCAATAGCTAATGTCCCCCTTACACGCGGATTCGTATACGAGAATGAAAGGATTATAGACAGACATGAACGTGTTACTGAGGATCACTCACGGAAGATCGAATCACTCAGGTTGTTCCTTTCGGAAAAAGGACTCGTGGGAGGACCGTTCGCCCAGTTGACATATTATACCGGACAATCGGGTTTTCTGGCGATCATATTCCTGATCTTCTCGATCTATCTGTACTTGTTTAAACCTGCAATCGTTAAAAACAATAAGCAGGTTACAATGCTTTTCCTTATTTTTCTGGTCCAGATCATTTTCATCTATCTAATTCTTCAGCAATTCCAGCTTTCGGAATATCTGATCCCCACTGTGATCGGATCGATGCTGCTTGCGGTGATCTTTGATGGGGAAGTCGGCTTTTACGGTACCCTGGTTATCGCACTTCTGCTCGGAGGATATCTGGGCAATGATATAGGTATAGTACTTTTTACACTGTCTGGTGGTGCCGCAGCCATACTCACTGTAAGGAGAATCAGAAACAGAAGCCAATTCTTCAAGACGGCATTATATGTCGCGATTACATATACTGCTGTATTATACATTATAGGTATGATGCGCCTTGTCCAGGTTTCCGATATCTCATGGACAGTACTGAAATTCGGACTCCCGAATGCTGTTTTTTCTCCTCTGATAACTCTCGGCTTCATAGCTGTGTTCGAGATAATCTTCGGCGTAGCCACAGATATGACGCTTCTCGAACTGTCTGATCAGAACCGGCCGCTGCTACGAGATCTTGCCATTAAAGCTCCCGGTACTTACCACCACAGTATAGTTATCGGCAACCTGTCGGAGAGCGCTGCGGAAGCAATCGGAGCAAATTCTCTGCTTGCAAGGGTCGGCTGTTATTATCATGATATCGGTAAAATGGTCAAACCCGAATATTTTATCGAAAACCAGCCTGATTCCATGAAAAAACATGAAGCGCTTGCACCGAGTATGAGCAGTCTTATCATTTCTTCTCACGTAAGGGAAGGGATCGAGATTGCAGATAAATATAAGCTCCCGGAAGTCATTAAGGATTTTATTATGCAGCATCACGGTACAGGAAAGATATCTTTTTTCTATGAAAAAGCCAGAGAGAAGTCAGGAGATAAATATATCAATCCCGCAGACTACAGCTATCCGGGGCCGAAACCTCTTACGAAAGAGACTGGGATCGTTATGCTTGCGGACAGTGTGGAGGCCGCTACAAGAGCCTTGAAGGAGCCATCACCATCGAGAATCAAAGAGAGGGTCAACTCTGTTATAGAACAGAGATTCCGGGAAGGGCAGCTCGATTCCTGCGAGCTAACTTTCAAGGATCTTAGGGCAATCGCCGACAGCTTTATAAAAATCCTGACAGGTATGTTCCATGTCAGGCTCGAATATCCGGATAGCGACAAACCTCTGAAAGACGGAAAATCAACCTCCATCCAGGAAAAATTAATTGACAAGCCTGATTAAGATATCTGTTGTTTTTGCCGATGATATTAAAGAAGTACCCGTTACTGAAAATGAGGTAAGGACAGCTGTGGAATTTGTATGTTCCCAGGAAGGTATTAATGAGGCAGAAATAAGCATAGTATTTGTTGATGACAACAGGATAACCGACCTGAACAAAAGATTCCTTGACCATGACAGGTCTACAGATGTAATAGCGTTTTCCCTGGAAAATGAAGATTGCCCGCTTGAAGGTGAAATATATATTTGTACCGATATGGCAAAAAGACAGGCAGAAGAATACAAGGTATCATTTGAAAATGAACTTATGAGACTTGCCGTTCACGGAACTCTTCATCTGCTCGGATATAAGGATGGAACGGAAGATGAAAAACGGGATATGCTCGGACTCGGAGAGAAATACCTGGATATCCTGGCTGCCGGAACCGGGAAAGCCTGATACACCGACAATAACAAAAACTTGCTTTTCATATGTAAATTGATTATTATTGAGAACTTACGTAGTTTATTTGAGTATAAACCAATAATCAGTGCTGACCGTTCAAATAAGGAGATGCCTATTTCATAGTGCTAAAGATTAATTAAACGGTATTGAGAAATAACAATTCAGGAAGCGGATTATTGATGTCCGTTTATTGCTGAGCACTATGGTAGTTAGTAAGAAGGCATACCTTTCTTTACGGAAGCATTCCCCCCTGTTCTCAGGAATCCTTCTGCTTGTTACCTTATTCTTTTCAGAATCGGTATATGCCCAGATCGGTTTAAAACCACCAAAACCTGCTCTGAATATCGTCAGTATTTCGGTACCGTTTAAAAAAACTCCGCATCTCAGTATAGGTGTCGACACCCTTGCCAGGGTACCGGAAACCTTTTTCACCACTCAGAGAAGCGTCGAATATGACAGTGCATCCGGCAGCTATATCTTTAAGGAAAATTTCCTAAATGACGAATTCAGAATCCCCCTGATCCTCGACTATGCCTCATTAGATTCACTTTCGAAGATGAATACTATCCAGCGGATCTGGTATAATTCCACAATTGAAACGGTCAGCGGTGTGAGTACGCAGGAAGGCCCCCGGGGGATAGGTATATCCATTCCTGTTCCTCTTGCCAGCAGGAGGCTCAGCAGAATTGCAGGGGGTGAGGGCGAGATCGGTCTCGAGGTGAGAGGTGAGGTCAACATCCAGGGTAACCTCGCTAAGCATGAACAGGATATTGTCCGGGATGCCTCGGACGGTACAAGGTACTCATTCAAACTCGAACAGCAGCAGCGATTCAGCATCACGGGAAAGGTAGGTGAGAAGATCAGTGTGCTCGTTGACCAGGATTCTCAGCGGGATTTTGATATAGAAAACAATATCCGGCTGTTTTATACAGGTGACGAAGACGAAATCTTCCAATCTATCCAGGCGGGTAATGTCGGGCTGTCCCTTCCCGGAACAAGATTCATTTCATTCGGCGGGGGACACCAGGGATTGTTCGGATTTAAGACCGAGGCCAAATTCGGAAATCTCAGTGTAACAACTATCGCATCGCTCGAAAAAGGGCAGAAACAGTCTCTGACCATCAAGGGCGGCGCCAAGTCACAGCCGTTGACTATCCGTGATTATGAGTATCTTAAGGATACTTATTATTATATTGACGACTTCTACTATAGAGAATTTAAATTATCGGAATCCGGTATTCCTCAAATATACAATCAGGGTGAAAAAGTTATCACTGATTTCGAATTATGGAGATCAGGAACCAATTTTGATAAGAATCCTGAGAGCATCAGAGGGTGGGCTGTTGTAGATCCTAATAATATTGCAGCCGCAGACACAGCCGAAGGGGGAAATGCGGGGCATGTTAACCGCTATTTTCTCAGGGTAGACAAGTCGGAGTACATTATTGATCTTAATACTGGTTTCATAATTCTTAAACAGCCGGCGCAGAATGAGGTTCTCGCTGTCGCTTACAAGACTGTAGCCGGTGATTCCGTGGGCACTACGTTTCCTCCCGGTGTAATACCAGACAGTACTTCCAATCTTGTCCTAAAGCTCATCAGAACCGACAATCCGAATGAAAACGATCCAACATGGGACCTTGAATGGAAAAATGTTTATTCACTGGGCAACAGGGGTATAGATAAGGAAGGTTTCGAATTAAATATTGTCAACAACAGGGAGAATCCTAAGAATCCTATCTATACTGGTGATACCAATGGATTAAGTTTTCTTGAGATCTTCGGACTGGACAGGTATGACGAAGGAGGAAATCAAGTTGCTGATTTGAAATTTGACGTGGATAACGGATGGCTCCTCGATCCGGTAAAGGGGCACCTGAGGTTCCCTGGAAAAAGGCCGTTCGCCCCTGAAACCGATCAGAATGTTAAAGACAGCGACAAAGTCTGGGGAGAGACCAGTAGGCTTGTAGGGAATTCTGAATTCACTGTACCTGAGATATATGACAATCTGTTCGTGGACGTATCAAAATACGGCAATGTATCAAAATATGATATCGAAGTAGTCATGGCTAACAGGGATCAGGTTTATAACCTCGGCTTCCAGGTAATTCAGGACAGTGAGGAGATTTTCCTTGATGGAAAACAGCTCGAAAGGGGAACTGATTATACTGTTGACTACCAGATGGGGACACTTACCATAGTAAATGCAGCCGCCATGGGCCCCGGATCGACCATGGAAGTTAAATACGAAAGCGCTGAAGTTTTTCAGCTTGATAAGAAAACACTTTTCGGAACACGGCTCGAGTATCCTATCGGTGAAAGGTCATTTATCGGCGGTACTGCCCTTTTCCTGAGTGAAAGGATCCTCGAAAACAGGGTTACTGTCGGTAACGAACCTATCAAGAACATGGTCTGGGGTATAAACGGCAAGTTCGGATTCTCAACCAACAGGGTAACACAGGCTTTGAATCTTATCCCGATGCTGAAACCCAGGGGTGAATCGAGGTTTGATATCGAGGGTGAGTTCGCCCAGTCACTTCCAAATCCAAATACTATGAACAACAGCCTCGGAGAACAGGGAGTTGCATACCTCGATGACTTCGAGGGAACAAAGAGGGTCAATTATATAGGTGTTTACAGGAAATCCTGGAAAAAGGGAAGCGGTCCTATAACAATCAATGAATTCACACGTGATACTGTCAATTATAAATACAAGGAACCACAGCGGGCCAAACTGATCTGGTATAATCCGGTTGAATCTGAACGACCGAAGATCACCGACATCTTCCCGAACAGGGAGGTAAGCGAGAGGACCGGATCTAACAGGGCAAATATATTGACAATGCAGCTCATATCCGACAGCCACAAGCAATTCAGCCCGGACAGCTCCTGGGGAAGCATCATGAAATGGATGACCCAGAGCAATTTCAATCAGACTGACAGTAAATTCCTCGAGATCTGGATCAAGGGCAACAGCGGAACTGTTGGAGTGGATCTCGGGCTCATAAGCGAGGATGCATACCGTCCGCTACTGGCCAAGCTCGACACAGAAGACAAAGGAGCGATCCCTAATAATAACCTTGATGAAGGTGAAGACACAGGTCTTGATGGGATAGAAGCGGAAGACAGCCCCGATAATGGAGAGTTTGAAGATGATGACTGGTTCTATACCGAAGGAAGCACTAACTATGATAATATAAACGGAACAGAAGGTAACGGTTCCGGTGACAAGATTGACGATATAAGAAAACCGGATACAGAAGACCTCGATGCTGACGGAAATCTCGATCAAAGGAATGATTATTTTCAATATGTCTTTGATCTATCGGATAAAACAAGCCACTTGATCGCAGGCGGTAATCCTGACGGATGGAAACTTTACAGGATTCCCCTTACAGAATTCACAAACAAGATAGGTCATCCTTCCTGGTCCCAGATAGAGTATTCAAGGATCTGGGTGAGAAATATAGAAGCAAGCACAGAGGACAACAGCAGGTCTGAAAAGATTTCGATATATTCGATCGACCTTGTTGGAAATGCCTGGAAAGAACTCGGTACATACCCTGATACTGCACAGGTTTCCCAGGATACTGATAAAGGCCCGCAATATTCTCTCAGTGATTCCGTGATTTTCGTAGAAATTGTAAATACTGAAGAGAACCAGCATGCTACCGAACTGGTACCGGCATATACTTCACCCCCGGGAGTGACAGGATTGTATGACAAAATAAATAAAATCACATCTAAAGAGCAGTCGCTTCAGATTAGATATCAGGATCTGAAACCGGGATACACAGCGGCTATCAAGAAAACTTTTGTAAAAGTCCAGGACGTTGTAAATTACGGTAAACTGAAGATATTTGTCAAGGATCCTAACTTACCTTATGGAGAAGAATCAGAATTCGAGTTTTTCGTACAGTTCGGAAGGGATGACAAAAACTATTACGAGGTCAGGAAAAAACTCCGATCAGGAGAAAATGACGAGGGATGGGATGCAATAGAAATTGACCTGAAGGAGCTGCCGGTAACAAAAACCACTCTATATAACAAAACGAGAACACTCGAAGACAGCACAAGGTGGTTTGTGAAGGGTAATCCAACACTGACGAACCTGCTGTCATTTACTGTCGGATTAAAGAATGTTACAGACAGGAATCTCTCGGGTTTGATCTGGATAGACGAGCTCAGAGTAACCGATGTGGACAGGATCCCCGCCAAGGCTGTCCGTATGAACGTCAATATGAACGTTGCAGATCTCGGAAATATCAGCGTAGGTTATTCTAAGCGGGAGGCCGATTTTATTTCACTGACTGAAAAATTCGGCTCCGGAGGAAATGCAGATGAAATGTCGGTGAACCTAAGCACTACCCTTGACAGGTTTCTTCCCTACAAAGGTCTAAGGCTGCCGGTCAGTTATGTTCAGAATACAAATACGGCTACTCCTAAATACCGTCAGGGAACAGATATTCTTTATGAGTCGGCAACAGATTCAACAGGCGCTGCACTGGAAGAGATATCTCAGAAATCGCAGTCGATGACTTTAGCTATATCCCGGGCAGGTGCCTCGAAGTGGTGGATACTGCGAAAATTCATCGATCCTATTAGTATTAGCCTGAGTCATACTAATACAGATGTCAAGGACATTACCAATGAAAAAAATTACAGCTGGGCAAATAACGGAAGTATCCGTTACCAGACAACTATACAAAAGTTTTCTATAGCGCCGTTCAGGTTTCTCCCGGACTTCAGGATCATCAGGCCGATAACCAACTTCGACCTTACTCTCCTGCCGCAGAATTTCAGTACTAATATGAGTTTTGCTGAATCCAGCTCCGAGGTAAAACTGAAAGGCGCATTGGAGGCAAAAAAATCATATACTTTCGGTGCAACGCGGTCGATGACTACATCTTATAATCCGCTCGAGACCATCAGTCTCTCTATAACAAGATCCAGCCAGCATAACCTGTCCGATTATAGGGATAAATCAAAGATATTTACAGCACTGATGGATCCGAATACTGTAATAAATTCAACCCAGAACGTTACCGGACAGTATACTCCGAAGTGGATACCTTTTGTTGCCCCCAGCATCTCGTACTCTGCGAATTACGCACTTCAAAGCAGTAAACAGGCAGAGGCACAGGGTAAATCAGCTACCCTCGAAAAAAGCATGGGTTTGAGTTTCAGTTTCAGCTTCAAGGATATGATCAACAAGTTTTACAGGTATGAGGCTCCTCAGACTCAAAATCCTAAACCGGCTCCAAGGCCGGTGATTAGACCGGGAGGAATAACCGTTCAGCAGCCGAAGCCCGAAGAACAGGAGAAAGAGGAAGAAGGTCCGGGAAGGCCGATCAATCCTCTTTATTACCTCGAAGCATTTGCGGATAAATTCTCAAATATTTCATTCTCCCTGACAGATAACAACAGATACGGGAATATGGGATTGGACGGAACACCGGGTTTTGGATATCAGTTCGGTTTTTCAAGCGATCCGGGAGTCCCGGTTAAGGAGGATCTTGGAGGAAATACGGAATCTGAATCAAACGGGCAGAGTTTAAATCTTTCAACACGCTTTGCGCTGACAAACAACGCCTCTTTCAATCTCAGGTATTCCTCCGGACAAAATGAAAGTAATCAGAACGGAGTTATAAGCGGAAATTCCAACGGTACGATGTTCATATTCGGAGACACAAAGATCCCGATGTTCGATTATTCACTCAGTGTAACCAAACTGGAGGACCTTTTATTCTTTGAAAAACTGACCAATTCCGTCACATTGCAGCATACATATACCGGAAACAAGCAGGAAAACTGGCAGGATACTCCGGACAATAAAGTAACTACCAGCTACAACTGGGGTTTCAGCCCGCTTGTAGGGCTGAATATCGGCTGGAAAAGAGGAATAATGTCAAATGTTACAATGGTAAAACAGAATACATTATCACTGGACAGGACGGGAGTTGAGACCAAGACGATAACATCGGCAATTACAGCATCGACAACATTTCAGTGGGCAACAGGATTCAGAATCCCCCTGCCCTTCCTGCGCAGCAGGCGTATCAGCAACAGCGTAAGTTATACTATGATGTTCCAGAGCAACAACAGTGAAACCCTGAAAAAGACTCCGACCGCGGAAAAGTTCGAGACATTTCAGAGCAACAAGCAGTGGAACCTTCGGCAGACAGTCAATTATTCCTTCACCCAGAAAGTGACCGGCGGATTCTATTTCGAATACCGGAAAGGTGACAATATCCAGCGAGGAGGAAACTCCGACATGGACTTCGGGCTGAACATCAGAATAAGAATAGACGGTTAAAAATAACCTGCAACACAGAGGCGTTTAGAAAAGAAAGAGATTAATAATTCATGAATACTAACATAGATGATATGTCATTTCGAGCGCAGCCCCGATCCTGCAACGCTGGATGGGGCAAGTCGAGAAATCTCAGTACTAAATGCGTTTTGGTTATTGTATTTCATAGATAAATTGTTTTTCTCTGTGTCCTCAATGCCTCTGTAATGCATAATAGTAGTTAGTACTAAAATCCTTAATATAGAAAAGTTATAAGAATGAGCGGAAACGTCTTAGAATGTCATTACTCGGATTGTTACTACAACAACAATCTCGAGAAAACATGCGTCAAGGAAACGGTCACCGTAAGCGCAACCGGTATATGCGAGAACATCACTCACTGCGACGACTACGTCTGCAATGATTGTGAAATGTTCAAATTCTGCGGCAAGGAAAAGAAGAATTCGTTTCTGAAAAATCAGTAGGGATGTAAGAATTCCGTTGAAATTAGATACTATATTAATTAGATTGAATTATTGGTCATTGGATTATGATGGTTACTTTGTTAACCTCTTAATAAAAGTATAATCCTCAAAAAAATATTTAAAGATAGACTTGGTCTAATAGTATCAGGCACATTTCACCTCGACAGTTATAGATGTATCTCGAAATTGGGGTTCATAGTTTTAATACAAACTAAGTGTTATCAAGCAGAATTATTTTACTGCTAAAATGAGGAGCCAACTAATGAGTGAGATTAATGAGTACATACTCGAAGCCATTAGACTGTACCTGGAACAATCACCAACTTCGATAATTATTGCCTGCGAAATAGCAGATAATTATAATATCAGTGTTACAGATCTTCATAACTGGTTTAAATACAGTTTTGGCGTTACAATAAAACAATATCATTCTTATGTGAAATGGAAATATTTTATTGATTTGATTAAAACAGGGCATGATAATAACTCATTTGGTTATGCAAGGGAGCTGGGTTTCTCAGGAACTTCTGGATTTCTATCATTTTTGAAAAGGATGTGCGGGATGTCATTGGCGGAAATAAAATCCAAAGTAAATGCAGGCGAATTCGAATACTCTGAACTCATGCAATATCAGGAATTTGAACAGGTTTTTGATTATGTGTCTGAACAGAATTGCGATTAGCATATTGCACAATTAGTAATATTTTATTTCATGCTAATTATCTATATTTATCCGGACAAGAGATTGATTTCTACAGTTTTTGATTTGATTGTTTTTCTTTAAGTATTCCTAACATGGAGGTGATTATATAAAAGACTAATCCTAATAAATTATAATAATTCACAAATAGACTAAATTTTCTATGAACTGGAGGTCATCATGAAAAAAATTGGACAACTATTTTTATTGGTCACGTTAATTCTAACATTAGCAACTCCCCTATTAGCAGATCCTCCGGATCCACCTACCAATGTTTTAGCAAGCGGAAGTATCCACAAAGGGGGAGCTCCCAGTTATTACGGGGATATGATAAGAATAACCTGGAATGCTAGTGCAGGTGCTATAAGATATCGTGTTTATGTCAGTCAATACGAAACATCAGGATATAATCTATTAACTACAACCTCAAATTGTTACTATGAATGGACTGATGCACCAGTAAATAATAGTCAAGCTGTAGTGGCACACTGCTCGGGAGGTATTGGTGAAATTGATGTAGACTACTATTGGTCGGCTAATACTGTATCTTATAAACGATATTTCCGGATTAAGGCTATTAATATTCTTGGTCAGGAAAGTGATTTAAGTTCATCATGGTGTGATGGCAAGCGATACAGAAATCCAAAAACCCCTTTTTCTAGTGCAGTAAAAGTATATTCAGATAATCAGTTGGTGGCCACCGGAGAGCCTATATCATTTTATTCCTCTTATGACACTTATACTCATACCGGATTGGGAAGCAATGAATCCAATGTCTATAAAGTTGCAGTCCAAATCCAGGCATATAACGAAACATGGATAATGTCTAATTCTGAAGGAGGTACAACGACTAGGATCGTAGATGCTCCTACAGGTCTTTCTTATTCTGGTGGTATTGGTCAAAATCCGCAATTAAGCTGGAATTCATCATATGGTGCAAATTCTTATAGAGTATACAAAGATGATGGCGGGGGATTTAGTATGCTTGCCAGTGGCTTAACAAGCACGAGTTATACTGATGCAACTGTGGAAATAGCATCTGAAGGAACTACTTATGATTACTATGTGACTGCATATAATAGTACATACTCTATGGAATCTACTGAATCAAATGAAATTCAATTAACTGGGGGCGGTTGGGATAAAAAAGCCGGAAGATCTCAAATACCAAAATCATTCGGCTTATCGCAGAATTTTCCAAATCCGTTTAATCCTGTTACGTCGATCAGTTACCAGCTGCCGCAGGCCACCCATGTTACCCTGACAGTCTATAATGTCACTGGACAGGAAGTAGCAAAGCTTGTCAATGAAGCCAGACCGGCAGGATTTCATAATGTGCAGTGGGATGCCCGCAATGTGGCGAGCGGTACTTATTTTTATCGTATCGTCGCCGGCAACTTCACTGAATTGAAGAAAATGGTTGTTATTAAATAAAAATACATGCCTATTCTTAAATAATGATCCCAACGTACAGAAAGCCTTCCATATGAAGGCTTTCTTTTTTTGAACAATCTAATATACATAAAATTAATATTGTATATTTTATTGAAATGTAATATTTTTTACTTATCAGAATTACCGGGGATAGGTTTTATAAAATCTGGAGGAACATAAATGAACTGGAGAAAAGGGATGTTTAAGGTTATCGCTCTTACAATTATAATGATCTTGAATTTATCTGCATCATCATTTTCGCAGACTAAAGGTGTCATCATGGGGATTGTTGTTGACGATAGTACACGTAATTCCCTTGGGGGCGCAAATATACTGGTTTTAGCCGACAGCACAGGTACAAGTACCGATGATGACGGTAATTTTGAACTACATCTCGAGTCAGGAAAACAGCATCTGCAGATAAGCTATATAGGGTATTCCTCCAACCTGTTGATAGTAGATGTAACCGCAGGCGATACGGTTTTCGTGGAAATTGAGCTTACAACCGAAACCGGGCAAGCAGAGACTATTACTATCGAGGAAAAAGCACCTGAAATAAATTTTGTGCCCCAGAAAATAGCGCTTGACCGCAAATTGATTACGGAACTGGTTACAACAACACCCGATGTATTGCAGAGTGTACAAAAACTGCCCGGAGTCCAGTCTGTCAGTGATAAAAGCGCTGAATTCAACGTGCGCGGCAGCCATTTCGACGAACACCTGACAATGATAGACGATGTACCCGTTGCCAGGCCTTTTCATCTGAAATCCGGTTCATACGAGAGTATAAGTATTTTTAATCCTAAAATGATAGACGAGGTCGAATTCTACCCCGGTGATTTTCCCGCAAAATACGGCTGGAAAATGTCTTCAGCCATGAACATCAAATACCGGAAGGGCAGCAGGGATTCAGTGAAATTCACTTCGGCAATCAATACAATGAGGACTAATCTTGTACTCGAAGGGCCGTTGGATGTAATCGGCAGCTGGATCGTCGGGGTAAGAAAAAGTTATCTCGATTACTGGTTTAAAAGCATAAGGCCGTTCGAACATTCGCAGGGTGACTTTATTGATATTCAGAGTCATATCAGCTTCAACATATCTGAAGATCTCTGGTTCGATATTAATTTGATTACCGGAAAAAGCGATTACAGCTATACTCCGGATAATAAAAAATATCTGATGTCTACTCCTTTATATACTATAATTAAAAACATCTCCGGAGACGAAAACAGGGATTACAAAACTTCCATCAAGACTTTAAAAGCTACATATGCATTAACTCCGGAGACTTTTATTTCATTGACCGGAGCCTCCTACAAAGAATCTGAGAAAGAACTATCGATATTTAATTCCATAGACAGTTTAGCCGGTGGTGAAACAGTTCAAAATTTCTCCGAAGGTAACCATGATCTTGATTACAAAAGGATATATTTTAGAAGTGAAATAGAACATGAATTCAACCAAAAAATAGTTATAACCGCAGGTGCAGAGTATATGAGAAACGATTTCGATATCTCATCAGAATCGGAGAATACCATATTTAGAGAAGAAAACAATTCATCATATACGACCAGGGTAGCTGTTGATCAGGAAATATCTCAAAAGATGTACTCTGTATACGGCGGATTGGTAATCAATCCGGTGAATAACTTTTACCTGTATCCCGGTATACGCCTGCAGCAAAATAGACTCTCGGATGAAATGACTGTTAATTTATCAACATCATTTACTCATATTACTCCTAACAATAAAAAAATATATGGTGGATTAGGTATTTATCATCAGCCGCCTTCCTATGTTGAGTTCTTGTCGAAAAATTTGACACCTGCCGGCAAATTCAGAAATCAAAAAACGATTCAGGGATCATTGGGAACTTCCTGGCAAAATAAAAGCGGCGGTACTTTCAAAATTGAGGGCTTCTATAAATACAGCCCAAATATATTACCATATATCTATGAAGACGGAAGATATAATTACGAATTCGATAAAAGCGGGAAAGCAGTCAGTTTCGGTTTTGATCTGAGCCTTTCGGGAACACTGAGTAAAAATGTACTGGGTACGGTCAATTACGGCTTTCTTAATTCAAAAGAAAAGATCGATGGAGACAATGAAAGCTGGATCCCGCGTGCAACCGAAAGGCCTCACTATCTAAACGTTGGAATCATTCATACTGTAAGCCAGGAAAGAGACCTTGATTTCATTTTTAATTTTACAGTTGGTTTCGGGTATCCTTATACAGCAAAAAGATCCTTTGAAACAGATGAATCCGGCTTCGTTCATTTAATTGACGGTAAGAGGAACGCCTGCAGGTACAAACCTTACAGGCGCCTTGATATCAGGTGGAACAGAACTCTGAATAACTTTAAACTGGGAGAATTGACTTTCAACGGGAATTTATACCTGGAAATCGTGAACATCTGGGATGTCAGGAATGCAATTAAATACGATTGGGAATTCTTCGGGATCAATAATGTAAAAAAAGTACCTACTTTTCTGACTCCGAGAATGTATGGCGTTGGCTTCAGTCTTGAATTTTAAATTTCAATTTAGTATGTTTAATCTTTATATTTAATTAAAGAAACAATGACATTTATAGAATACTGCGATAACGCGAACTGCCGGGATAACGACAAGTTCCGGTGTACTGCAGAAGAAGTTCGCTTTGATAAGAACGCAATATGCCTGACAGCCCGGTATGAAGGGGATTCCGACGGCACACGGGAAGATACCGGAAAGAAGGATGATTGGGCAAAAGATTTACCCGGTAAGAAGAACGACAAATGGATCAAATATATCTAGATTAGCTTGCATTTATTCCCCATAAAAACTATATTATTAATCCGTTGGAAAACATAATTACCGGTGTCTAATAAATGTCCTGCGCCTTAGGTATTATGGCGCATTTTATAAATTATCTGAAAGCATATTTATAGAAATGCAGGCATTGATTATAGTTAAACCGTAACCGTTCTATAGATCCCGGGATGCAGTCCCGGTGAGAATCCGAGTCGAGATATTGAATACGTTTTTATCTGAGATGATCAAGAAACAAAGGACGATCATTGCAATCGCCAACCAGAAAGGCGGTGTCGGAAAAACTACGACTGCGGTTAATCTTTCTGCTTCACTCGGTGCGGCAGAAAAAAGAGTACTGCTCGTTGACATGGATCCACAGGCAAACGCAACAAGCGGATTCGGAATCAGTACTGCGAATCTTGAATCATCAGTCTATGATGTACTCACCGGAGATAAACCTGTCGGCGAAGTAATTCAGGAAACGGAACTGGATTTTGTTAAAGTCGTTCCCTCAAAGATCGATCTTGTCGGTGCTGAAATTGAACTTGTAAAATTTCATTCCAGAGAATACATTCTACGCAAAGCTCTCCAGCAAGTGAAAGACGATTTTGATTTCATCCTTATAGATACTCCGCCCTCACTCGGCCTTCTTACTATCAACGTACTCACAGCTGCCGATGGAGTCATAATCCCGATCCAGACAGAATATTATGCTCTCGAAGGAATTAAGCAGCTATTGAATACTATAGATATTGTTAAGCAGAAATTGAATCCGGGATTGGTAATTTCCGGAATACTTCTGACGATGTTCGACCCAAGGTTAAACCTTTCCAAGCAGATCTCTGAGGAAGTCCAGAGTTTCTTTACTGAGCTTGTATTTAAAACTGTCATTGCACGGAACGTCAAACTGGGTGAAGCGCCCAGCCATGGGAAACCTGTACTTCTTTACGATGCTGTTTCCCGCGGTGCACAAAATTATATGAATCTGGCAAAGGAGATGATCGCCGATGAAGTCTAAACCTTTAGGTAAGGGTCTGCAGGCATTATTCGACGAAACCCCTTTATCGGGTTATATTGATAAGGGAGTTAGTTTTCTCGAAGTCCCTGTCGACAAAATCAAACCGAACCATCTGCAGCCGCGTGAAGATGTAGATCCTGAGAGTTTCGAAGCTCTGAAGGAATCGATCCGTCAGAAAGGACTTATCCAGCCCATCGCTGTCAGGCAGGTGGATGACGGATTTGAGGTAGTTGCCGGCCAGAGGAGGCTCGATGCCGTTAAATCTTTGGAACGCAGCACGATTCCGGCTTATATTCTCGATATCGGGGATGATAAATCTCTTCTGGAAGTATCCCTTTTGGAGAATATCCGAAGAGCAGACCTCAATCCGATAGAGGTAGCCGCAGGATATAAAAAACTCAGCGACGAATTTGGAATGACCCAACAGGAAATATCGGATGTGTTTTCAATTGACAGGACATCTGTTACGAACATGATAAGGCTTCTGAAACTTCCGAAAGAGATCAAAGAAGAGGTCAGGAGCGGAAACGTGAGTATGGGGCATGCCCGGGCGCTGTTATCACTCCCGAGCGCGGCCGAACAGAAACTGATGACAAAAAAAATATTGAAGGAAGACTTGAGTGTCCGTCAGACGGAAGACATACTGAAAAAAGTCAAGACCAGGAAACCCAAAAAGGGAAAAACACCCTCAAAAAAGAGCAGCGCTATCCTGAACCTCGAAGAGAAACTGATGTACACCCTGGGTTCTCAGGTAAGGATAAAAACAGGTAAGAGCGGAGGTAAAATCGAGATAGACTATTATTCGAATGAAGACCTGGACAGGTTGATGGAACTGTTCAGTGTGATCGAAAATAAATATTGATTTAATCTTAAATTTTTAGTAAAATGTAACTACATTTCTTCTATGGGAAAAAGAAAAAAGATATTATCAATTCTCTTTATTCCCGAAGGTGAAAAACAGACCTTCACCGTTAAGATCAGCTATCTGACTTTGAAGGTCCTGTTCACATTTTCGGTAATATTTTTCCTGGTTTTATCGATTGGCGCAGTCTCTTACTGGAAACTTGCAAAGATCGCACTGGACTATGAAAGAATTAGTACCCTGAACCAGAAATTGCTGAAGGACAACTTGATTATTAATGACCTTGTTGAGCGTTTTAATGTTATCCAGGACAATGACAGGCGCATAAGGAACATTTTCGGAGAGAAGATCGATTTTTCGGAGACCGGAGATTACCTGGAGTTCAACAAATATTCCGATGAGACTGCTCAGTTTTCATCCCTTTTGAGCGGGAACGCTTCTCGGTTCACAAATACTAAAACTCAAGTTGATCTATTGAGTTCTTTTCCATCTTTAGAACCTGTAAAAGGGCAGATCACACGCGATTTCAGTGACAGCGGGCCGGAGATCGGCAGCGGTCATTTTGGGATCGATATTGCTGCAAAGGAGCTATCTGTTATCAAAGCGGCAGGCGATGGAATAGTTCTCTTTGCAAGCTGGACTCATGATGCAGGAAATATGGTTGTTATCGATCACTTGAATGGCTACATTTCCATCTATAAACATAATGCCTCGATCTCTGTAATGGAAAGGCAATATGTTTCTCAGGGTGATCCAATTGCGTTGTTAGGCAACTCCGGTATCAGTACTGCACCACACCTGCATTTTGAAATCTGGAAGGATTATAAACCTATTAACCCATTGGATATCATTAATCAATAACCGGAGTCATAATGTTTGGAGTTAAGGACGATAGTTCCTCCGCAAGCGATCGCGAACTGAACACTATTATAGGAAAAGGTTCAGTAATTGACGGGAACATCAATATAAAGAACAGTCTGAGAATCGACGGTAAGATCAAGGGAGAGATCACATCTACCGGCACGGTCACCGTTGGAAGTGATGGAGAAGTCGAGGGGACTATCAACGCTAATAACGCGATAATCGGGGGTAAGGTCCGGGGGAAAATGAATATTAAAGGTAAGATCGTACTTGAAAAAAATTCAGTGCTGATAGGTGATCTTCTTACAAATAAATTGACTATTTCTGAAGGCGCGATCTTCGATGGAAATTGCGTCATGGATAATAAAAATGGTAGTACACCTAAAGTAATTAAAGAAAAAAGTGACGAAAAGGCTGGGAAATAGCGTATATACCAGACCCCGTGGAGAATATAGAAAAACTGATCCCGAAAACTGGAAGAAACTATTAGGAAGATACTTAGACTACAGTTATAAGAATATAGTAATCATTGGAGTTTTTGGTATGCTAGGCTGGTGGCTGGACAGGAAATTTGATACAGATCCTTATTTATTGATCACGGGCATTTTCCTCGGCGCTGCATTAGGCATATCCAGTATGATCTTCACATTGAGACACTTACATACTGATCCGGATGAATAAATTCAATTCATTCCATTCTCTGTTCTTTGTTTTTTACTGCCCTGCCCTGCTGATTGCGGCGCTGGTATATTTTTTGACCGGGTACTATGTGAATTTATACGCATTCTTGCTTGGCAGTTCTGTCAGTATAATACTTGTTTACAGTTCTGCTGTTGCCTCCTCGAGGGTATTGAGCAGATCGATGTCATTGTTCTTAGGTATCGTACTTGGCGGAATAATACTTAGAATGATAATTGTCGTGACTGTTAGTATAATTGTCGTTAAGACCACCGATCTAAACCTGATAAGTTTCTTCGCGGGTCTTTTCGGATCTTTTATACTCTTACAGGTACTTGACATGATATATATTCAAAAACAATTCAGAAAAAGAGAAGCCGAAACAGATGAACGCACTGAATAACGTTGTTTACAACTCAAAATTGATCGAGCTGAAGTCTCATGGAGCTGCCGAGGCAGCTGCTGAGAGCGGCGCAGGGGGACATGGAGACAGTATCGGTGAAGTCCTGATGCACCATGTTCTGGATTCACATGAGATGGAATTCTTCTCATACAAACTGCATCTTCCCGAATTACCGACAATCTGGGGTGTTGACCTATCGGTCACTAAGCACATTGTGATGGTATGGCTAGCAGCTCTGCTTGTTTTCCTTGTCTTTAAATTCGGAATGAAATGGAAGAATGAGATCCCTGTAGGGCTGACGCGGTTTTTTGAGCCGATCGTTCTATTCGTTCGGGATGAAATAGTACTACTTAATTTTGGAAAAGAAGGAAAAAAATTCGTCCCGTTTTTCTGTACTGTATTCTTCTTCATATTATTTATGAACCTGCTTGGGATGATACCTTTCATGGCCGCGGCCACAAGTAACGTAAGTCTCACTGCAGGTCTCGCCGGAGTTTCATTCCTGTTTATGCATCTTGCAGGTATGGCAAAATATGGAGTTGTTCATCATTTCAAGAATTTCATACCTTCGGGACTGCCGGCCTGGATAATACCTATTATTTTCCCGGTAGAGCTGATCGGAACTGTCGGTAGAAGCGTTGCCCTCTGCATCAGGTTGTTTGCGGCAATGACCGCTGGACATATAGTTATATATGCATTTCTCGGACTGATCATTGTGCTGCATACATATTTTATCGCGGCTTTCTCGGTCCCGGTGGCAGTTTTTATTTCATTACTTGAAGTATTCTTTGCATTTTTGCAGGCATATATATTCACATTTCTGACGGCATTATTTGTGAGCATGACTTATCATGTATCACATTAGTAATATAGAATTAAGAAATTAAAAATATACAGAGAAATAACTAACAAACATTTCGCAGGAGGAATAATGGAAGGTTTTACAAACGTTGCGCTGGGATACTTATCAGCAGGTATCGGAGCTGGAATCGTTGCTTTAGGTGCTGGTCTTGGAATCGGCAAAATTGCTGCAGCAGCTTGTGAAGGTATTGCACGTCAGCCTGAAGCAAGTGGCGAGATTCGTCTTTCCATGTTGATCACCGCCGCTATGATCGAGGTTATCGGTCTTATTGGCGCTGTAACATGTATTCTTATGGCACTGAAATAATATAATAGGAAATCAGCTATGTTAGATTTTGCTCCAGGATTAACTGTCTGGTCGCTTATAACATTTTTTCTACTTTTCCTCACCTTGTGGAAATTTGCATGGCCTCAGATATTCAAAGCCATGGAAGACCGTGAAGAACGGATCCGCAATTCTATCGAAGACGCAGAAAAAGCACGTGAAGAAGCAGAAAAGATCAAAGCCGAATACAAGGATATGATCGATAATGCCAAGAAGGAATCTGCTGAGATAGTAAAACAGGGCGCGGAAAAAGCAGAAAAGGTGCGCGAGGAACTCATAGAGAAAGCCCGCGAGGATGCGGCCGGTATAATTGAGAAGACAAAACGCGATCTCGAAATGGAAAGAGACAAAGCTGTCTCTGAAATGAAAGAACGCGCCATCGATCTGT
The DNA here is from genome assembly GCA_028278455.1 of bacterium. Lineage (GTDB taxonomy): Bacteria > SM23-31 > SM23-31 > SM23-31 > SM23-31 > JANQEH01. The sequence goes on along the minus strand of JANQEH010000308.1, from coordinate 4,450 downwards.
CGGTTGCGATCTCTGCAAAGATCATAACATCAGCTTTGGATGAAGAAAAGCAGAAAGAACTTGCACGTCAGGCAATTCAAGAAATGGAGTCCAACTAATGATTGCGGAATCACTTGCAAGACGGTACGCTTCTGCTCTATTCAACCTATCTTCAGGCAGAGATGAAATTGAGCAGATCAATGAAGAGTTCCAGACTCTTATTGAACTGGTCTCTTCTAAAGACAAGTTTCGCCATTTCCTGTTCTCACCAAAGGTGGATGCAGAACAGAAGAAAAAAGAACTGCAAATAATTTTCGGTGAGACTTATTCAAAGACTTTAATGCATTTTCTGTTCCTGTTGATCGACAAAAAACGACAGACGATCATTATCAAGATACAGGAACACTTTGTATCACTTTATAATAACTTTCATAAAAAGGCTGAAATTACCGTCAGACCTGCAGTGAAACTAGATGATGAGGTAAAAAGCAATATCCAGTCCCTCTTCGAGAAAAAACTCGAGAGAAATGTCGATATTAAAGAGGAGGTAGATCCTTCTCTGATCGGCGGCTTCCAGGTAAGAGTAAATAACACGGTATATGATGCCACTGTATTAAACAAATTAAATAAAATGCGTAAAGTCCTAGTTTCAGGATAGTTTACATACTCGAAAATAAGACTTCGAGCAATTATCTAAGGAGTTTTTGATGCGTATAAATGCAGACGAAATTGCAGGCGTCATTGAGAAACAAATAAAAAGCTATGAAGAATCTCTCGACATCGCCGAGATCGGCGAAATCATTCAGGTCGGTGACGGTATCGCCCGTATTTACGGCCTCGAGAATGTCATGGCTGGTGAGTTAGTTGAGTTTCCAAATGACGTATTCGGTATAGCATTGAACCTTGAAGAAGACAATATCGGTTGTATATTGTTCGGTTCAGACGAACTTGTTAATGAAGGCGACGTAGTCAAAAGGACAGGAAGGATCGCGGAAGTGCCAGTAGGCGAAGCGATGCTCGGTAGAGTGGTCGACGCTCTCGGACGTCCTATTGACGGTAAGGGCCCCATCGATACAAAAGAAACTTTGATGATCGAAAGAAAAGCCCTCGGTGTTGTCCAGAGACAGGGCGTTAAAGAACCTTTGGCAACTGGTCTTAAAGCTATAGATTCAATGATACCGATCGGACGCGGTCAGCGTGAATTGATAATCGGGGACCGCCAGACCGGTAAAACGGCTATTGCCATTGACACAATTATCAATCAGAAGGATACTGACGTCTTTTGTGTATATGTTGCGATTGGACAGAAAAGATCTACTGTCGCAAGAGTTGTAGCATTACTAGAAGAGGCGGGCGCAATGGAATATACTACTGTTGTCTCGGCAACAGCCAGTGATCCTGCACCCATGCAGTATATAGCACCGTTCAGCGGCGCTACGATGGGCGAGTATTTCCGTGACAACGGAAAACACGCACTGATTATTTATGACGATCTGTCAAAGCATGCGTGGGCATATCGCCAGGTATCTCTTCTATTAAGAAGACCTCCGGGACGTGAAGCATACCCCGGTGATGTTTTCTATTTACATTCAAGACTGCTCGAAAGAGCTTCTAAGCTTAATGACGACCTCGGCGGTGGATCACTGACTGCGCTTCCGGTTATCGAAACACAGGCTGGTGATGTATCGGCATATATTCCGACAAATGTTATCTCCATTACTGATGGTCAGATATACCTTGAATCAGATCTCTTCTACTCGGGTGTAAAACCCGCTGTAAACGTAGGCCTCTCGGTATCAAGAGTCGGTGGTAACGCCCAGATCAAAGCTATGAAGCAGGTAGCCGGAAGGCTTAGACTGGATCTCGCCCAATACAGAGAACTAGAGGCTTTCGCACAATTTGCAGCAGACATGGATAAAGCTACTCGTGATCAGCTGACAAGAGGTGAAAAGCTCGTAGAACTGTTGAAACAGGGCCAGTACAGTCCTCTTACATTTGAAAAACAAATATCCTTTATCTTCCTGGGTGTAAACGGTTATCTCGATGAATTTCCTACAAAGCAGATCACCACAATGGAACCGGCGTACCATGAATATATGGATTCGAACCATGCCGAACTTCTCAAAGATATCGCTGACAAGAAGGAAATTACCGACGATTCCATGAACAAATTACACGCAGCTGCTAAAGACTTTTTTAACCAGTATCAGATTGAGGAATAGTGAACTGTGGCTACTTTAAAAGAGATACGCAGGCGTATTACGTCTGTTAAAAAGACACAGCAGATTACAAAAGCGATGAAGATGGTCGCTGCCGCAAAATTGCGGAAAGCGCAGGATAATATCATCAAGGCCAGGCCGTATGCCTACAAGCTCAATGATGTTCTGGCTAATGTTGCCTCCCGTGTCAACAGGTCGATGCACCCGCTGCTCGACGAAAGAGATCCCGAGAAGATCGCTTACGTTGTTCTGACGGGTGACAGAGGACTATGCGGAGGATTCAACAACAACATTATCAGGAAATCTAAAGAGATTATACAGACCGAAGGAATAGAAAATTACCAGCTTGTTACTGTAGGCCGTAGAGGTCATGAGCATTTCGAGCGGCGTGAATATCCTATCCTTGATCGCTATATAAATTTCTTTAATAATCTCGAGTATGCGCATGCTCAGGTAATTACCGATAAGATCATCGATCTTTACATCAAGAACGAACTTGACCGGGTGGTACTGATCTATAACGAATTCAAATCTGCAGTTTCACAGAAGATCGTTGTTGATCAGCTTCTGCCGGTAAAAGCAATTGAAGTAGAAAGTAAAGGCATGATCGATTATATCTATGAACCTGAACCGGTGAAAATACTCGATACTATTTTACCGCTTCATGTCGGTATACAGATTTGGAGAGTCCTTCTTGAGTCCTATGCAGCCGAACAGGGTGCGCGTATGACCGCTATGGAAAACGCAACGGACAGCGCTCAGGAAATGATCGAGAACCTGACTCTTCATTATAACCGTGCCCGTCAGGCAGCGATCACGAAAGAGATCTCGGAGATCGTTGGCGGCGCGGAGGCATTAAAATAAGAAATCAATGAAATAATTTATATTAGAGGGTAAAATGGCTGAAAAAGAATATACCTTCGGAGACATTGTACAGATAATCGGTCCTGTTGTTGACGTAAAGTTTCCGGAAGGAAAACTTCCGGAGATCTTTAACGCTGTTCATGTTGTAAGAGATGACGGTTCCGAACTCGTTATGGAAGCCCAGCAGCATATCGGTGAGCAGGTTGTCAGGTGTGTGGCTCTCGATTCTACCGATGGTCTTGTACGTAGAATGAAGGCGAAGGATATGGATAATAAGGTGACCATGCCTGTCGGTCAGGAAACGCTCGGGAGAATGTTCAATCTCTGGGGCGAGCCTATCGACGAAATGGGACCCGTAAATACTGATAAAAGACTGCCGATACATACTGAGGCTCCAAAACTCGAGGACCTCGCAACTTCGACCGAGATCCTTGAAACAGGTATCAAGGTCATCGACCTTATCGAACCCTACTCAAAGGGTGGTAAGACAGGACTGTTCGGAGGCGCCGGTGTTGGCAAGACAGTTATCATCATGGAGCTCATCCGTAATATCGCTACCGAGCACGGTGGATATTCGGTATTCGGTGGCGTGGGTGAAAGAACCCGTGAAGGTAACGACCTCTGGCACGAGATGAGAGGCTCGGGTGTTATCGACAAGACCTCACTTGTATACGGACAGATGAACGAACCTCCCGGAGCGCGTGCCCGTGTAGGACTGTCAGCTCTGACAGTTGCGGAATATTTCCGTGACTTTGAAGGTAAGGACGTTCTGTTATTCATCGATAACATTTTCCGTTTTACGCAGGCCGGTTCGGAAGTATCAGCGCTTCTCGGACGTATGCCGTCAGCTGTTGGTTACCAGCCGTCACTCGCTACCGAGATGGGTGAGCTGCAGGAAAGGATCACCTCTACTAAGAAGGGTTCCATTACTTCAGTACAGGCTATATACGTACCTGCTGACGACCTTACTGACCCTGCTCCCGCTACGACATTCGCTCACCTTGATGCAACAACAGTGCTATCAAGGCAGATCGTAGAACTAGGTATTTACCCTGCAGTCGATCCTCTTGATTCGACATCAAGAATTCTCGATCCGCATATTGTCGGTGATGAACATTATTATGTAGCAACAAGAGTTCAGGAGATCCTCCAGAGATACAAGGACCTCCAGGACATTATTGCGATCCTCGGTATGGATGAACTTTCTGACGAGGATAAGGTCATCGTCGGCCGCGCAAGAAGAATCCAGAAATTCCTGTCTCAGCCTTTCTTTGTCGCTGAAGAGTTCACCGGCACTAAGGGCAGATACGTTCCTCTTAAAGATACCATCAAGGAATTCAAAGGCCTCGTAGAAGGTCAGTATGACGACATTCCCGAGCAGGCATTCT
>JANQEH010000282.1 GCA_028278455.1 bacterium | reverse complement strand
CATTGCTGCCCATGAGACGAAACGCGTTTCACTGCGTACCGGCATTGCGGTTGCCTTTGCGCGGAATCCAATGAACGCCGCCGTGATCGCCCATGACATAGCCAAGCTCACCGACCTCAACTTCAGCTCTTGCGTCTTCCTCCTGAGCGCAGTCGATGGGGATTGTAAAATAAATTTCATCTCCCCAGGTATTGACCGTACCCTCGATCGGAAGTGCATTTTTAATAGTTTCTGCAGTGTCAGAGTCATTAAGTTCAGCAGTTACGATTATGTCTTCAGCTGATATTCTTATCTCAGTCATTATCTCTCCTGAAATATTATATTGTTGTTAGAACTTAACAACTTATATGATAAATTCAATTCATTTTCCTAAAAAATCAAAAAAAAAGGACGGTTAGTAACCGTCCTTCAGATAGAATAATATTATTTCAATCAAGACATACCGTTTGTACCTGTTCTCCTTTTGTCTCCATTGGTACTTTTCCTGTGCATTTTCTCCCACTGTATCCAGTCTTTTTTTCGCAGCATGAGATTATCCATCCTGCTTTTGAATGTATTGATCCATTCCTGCTCTGGTCTTTTAGGTACAACAGCTGCATTCAATTGATACGATGCTATTTGGGGAATATACATCAAATGCAGTTCAATGACAATCATTCCAATGAGAGAAAGAAAAGATAATCCAATTGCAGTACCGATCCAGCGATTCATATGCTCTACTATCAACGGATGATATACCTGATGAGAAATCCTTTCCACCCAAATAAAAAGAATGATTACTTCCAGAAAATAAAACAATTTATATTTAGAAATATTACCTTTTATTATACCATAGATCACACTGACAAAAAAGACCAATACCTGAGAGATCATGAAATAGCGAAAACAATCATAAGTAGCAAATAGATGAGTCTGAAAATAGACAAGGTATTGCCATATCAGAATGTCTAAAATAACGACAACCAGAAACCACTTATTCCTGTTTACATTATACCTCACTATCCCCATTGATAAGAACAACAGGGAAAAGAAGAAACCTGTTCCTCTTAAGGCAACAGTAGATGTAAATAACGTAAAAATTAAAAATGCGGACATTTTTCTCCTAATCAATCCGGAGGTCTAAGGACACACTGACCTCCAACACATTTCCAGACTAATCCGTTTACAGGATCTTCCTTACAATCACTATCGGTTTTACATTCAGTACCTGCGAGCAAACTTTCACCTTTTATATTATTTATACTCGCATCCTCGTCAAAAGATTCAACTCTTTTAATTATTGTATCCTGAGCTTTTACAATGAACTTGATCCGACCGGTATCAGAATCGAGCGCAATACCTTTAACATCAATTAGAATATCAACTGCCATGATTCATACTCCTTTTCACTTTGGTTAATGATTTTTGATTCTCAATCTCACGGCTTCTCTGGAGAAATTTTTCTCCCATTTCCAACATACTTTCACCAACTTCTTTAAACACATCAGATGTATCACTTGCGATCTCTCTTGAATCGCCAATTAGGGCATGTACAAAACTCAGAAAATGATTTGAACCTGTTAAATGTCCGAGATAACATAGATCTTCAACTGTAGGAGGAGCCCCATATGTGCTAAACCAGTCATGTGTCCAGTTAGATATAGTCTTGGGGCTTTTACCGTGCCTGCCGGCTCTGCTTTTTAGTTTATTCGAAAAATATTCCATCGGATCATTCCACCCTCCCTGCTTATATTCCCTCAACTCTTTTAATTCACTCAGCATCTGGCGGACTAATAATGCTCCTGCTTCACCAAAACTTCTTTGCTTCCCTTCATAAAAAATATCTATCTCAAACATATGGTATGTCCCCTTAAAAATTCCTATTGTTTTGAAATATTCAATAAAGTAATTTTATCATCAGTAACACAATTATCAACGCTTTATCGCTGTAAGATAATTAAATAATATTGAGCATCAAACAAATTTTGTTGTGTCACTGGTGAAATAATAGATCATAACATCGGATTTTGGGTGGCTCGCTTTATCAGAATAGGCTGGGGATTATTGGCTCACATTTTCAGAATAAGAAAAAAAAGATGCTATGTCAAGTAATTTCTGGTTAAAAATAAAATGTATCCTCCCAGTCTAAGATTCATAGATTACAGGACTGGGTAATTGTGGTTTGCAATGAACATATATTTATGAGTGGGGTTCTATGAGTGATTTTTCAAAATATGTGTATTGTCAGTATTGCGGTAAAGAGATCCAGAGGTATAAAGCGGGTTACCATTCCGGTCTTGCATTCTGCCGGAAAACCTGCCTGGAGTGTTTTGTCCAAATGTTGGAGGCAAAAAAAAGTCAATCGGACGGATTTGGTGATGACAGGTTAGATCCTGATCAGAGCTGGACTTTTAATGACGTAAAATAATATAAAATCAATAAAATATCCATTATTAGTAAATTTTATTCTCCGGATCTAACCGACTCAAGCGAATCTACAAGATAATCAATATCTTTCTTAGTATTGAAAACCGATAATGATATCCTCAGACCATTCAAACCATAGGTAAACATCGGCCTGCAGTTAATACGGAATGTACTATCAAGCTTTCTGCTTACATCGACAACTTTGTGTCCTTCAATTTCTACAGTCTGAATACCGGCAGATAGATCATCACTGTTTGGTGTTTTTATCTTATACCCTTCTTTTGCTTCAAGTTTATTTCGGAAATAATGTTTCAGATCGTATATCCTCTTTTCCTTATTTTCAGGCCCGATCAGATTATGAAAATCGATCGCTGATCCTAACCCCAGAAGTTCAGGCAGATTCCTTGTGTTGTAGTTTTCCAGACGGCGGATTGTCTTATTCTGATAACCACCCGCCACTATCAGCGGTTTAAGATGATGCTGAGATTCTTCTTTCGCATAAAACACACCTATCCCTTTTGGTGAGAACATCCACTTATGAGAACTTGCAGCATAGAAATCACATCCCATATCCTTCAGGTCAAACCGGAACATTCCGGCAGTTTGAGCCCCGTCAACAGCAACCAGGATATTGTTCTTATTTGCGATCTCTGCCACTTCTCTAACGGGCAGTATCATCCCGTTAGTATTTACCATGTGGCACATTGATATAACTTTCGTTCTCGAATTGATAGCATTCCTGTACAGATCGACGATCTCACCTTTTGACTCTGGAAGGATAGGCAGTTTCGGCCTGACAAGTTTTATTCCCTTACTTTCCTGGTAGTAGATCCACGGGATTGTACCGCTCGGATGTTCATGATCAACGAGTATTACCTCATCACCCGGCTGGAGGTCAAGGCTGCTTGCTATAAGGTTAAAACCCTCTGTTGTATTATGATTGAGCGCGATCTCTTCAGAAGAAACCCCGAACATATTGGCTGCTTTCTCTCTTACCAGTTCCTTATCCTTGTTCCAACCGCCCCACATATATTTCGAAGGGAATGCATCCAGTTGACGTCTGAACCTTTCGGTCGCATCGATAACAGGCTCGGGAGACGGCCCGAGTGAGCCATTGTTGAAATAATATAAACCAGGATCAAAACTGAATTGTGACTTGATCATTTCCCAGTAGGCTTCAGATGTATCACCGCTTGCGATCTTCTCTGCTGTTTTCTCCACGTTATCCAGGAAAGCTTCTTTGCTGTCCGTAAGCAACACGGAACTCGCTGCTATACCTGAAAATGCCTTTTTTAGAAAGTCTCTACGCTCAATATTATTCATTTTACTCTCCCGGGGAGTTTTAATTGATGTTCATTAAAAGTTCAATTTGAAGTCTTTAAATATAACACTATAATTTCTAAAAATCCAATTTGATGATAATAATCTTCAGATTGAAAGAGTAAATCCATAACATCCCCCTCAGTCCCCCTTCGAAGGGGGAGATAATTCTAATATACACGGTGCTAAAGAGAGAACCTCAGATACAGCAAAGCCTTGTTCGATTATACAGTCAGGATATTATTCTGATTTAGCTTGATTTTGAAATAATATTTTTTTATTGTATTTTCGTTCAATTTCTGACTATGGGATAGCACTTATGCAAGATCATCGCGAGGAAGTACGCTGGGAAGGCGGATCACGGACCATTTACAGGTACAGATTCTATTTTATGAACGCCCTGCCGGTGTTCATAAATGAACCTGGAAATATCATTTTTGCAAAGGAAGATGAATACGTCGATTGGTCTCCCCTGCTGATAGATGAAACCGACAATCTCAAAGAGTATTTTGCGGACAAGGAAAGGTTATGGGATTTGCGGAAAAAGGGAGTAACCCACTTGCATTTTCATCCCAGCACACTTGACAGTCAAAAAAGAAGGGATGAAAAAACCGACCTGATCGAGAAATATCAACCTGAATACAATAAGTAAAGCTTTCGGATTTCAACAAATCCTCACTACAATAAACCCTGCCTGGTCCTGTTATCTATTCATATCTGAGCGAATTCACAGGATCATTCAACGCCGATCTTATTATCTGAATACTGATCGTCAGAAATGCTATCAATAATGTAATTATTGCTGCTGCAAAGAAAAGTAATATAGACAGATCAGCTCTGTATGCGAATCCCTGGAGCCATTTATTCATGTAATACCAGGCAGAAGGCCATGCGATTATGTTGGAAATGATGATCCATTTGAAGAAATCCCCTGACAATAGTAAATAAAGTGTCCCGAAATCAGCACCGAGTACTTTTCTGATTCCGATTTCTTTGGTTTTCTCCTCAACTATATAGACCGCAAGACCGAACAATCCGAGGCAGGCCACAAAGATCGAGAAAAAAGAAAATACAAGAAAGATCTTCTGCATTTTCTTCTCATTTTCGTATAGCCGCTCGATTCGGCTGTCGAGAAAGGTATAATTGAATTGTTCACCGGGAAACGTTTTTTTCCATTCATGACGTATATACTCTAATGATTCTTCAATATCCCCCGGCCGGATCCTTACTGAAATAAAATTATTGAAATTCTGCGGCCACAAGACTATGGCGAGGGGTTCTACCTCATTCTTAACCGATCTGAAGTTAAAATCTTTGACCACGCCTACTACTTTTCCAACTACGTCAGCTGCATATTCAAGTTCCTTATTGACTGCTTCTTCCGGTTCCCACCCAAGCCTTCTACATCCTGATTCATTAAGAATAACTGCTCCTGAAGTATCCGAACCGAATTCTATAGAAAAGCCCCGTCCCGCCGCCATTTCCATTTTATATGTTTGAATAAAGTCATGATCTGTAGTCATCCATATCATACTCGCGCCGTTACTCTGGTCTGCCCTGTCTGAAAAACCGGTCGTACTAAAGTGAATAACACCTGGTATCGACGAAGAAGCGCAGACTGAGCTGACAATAGAATTCTTAATTAATTCGTTCCTGAATACAGGAATATTCTGGATTGCCTGTCTGCTTCTTACCTGAATTATAACAACATTATCCTTTTCGAAACCAATCTCCCTGCTCCGAATAAAATCCATCTGCCTGTATACCGTAAGAGAACCAATAATAAGTATTATTGAGATAACAAACTGGAAAACTACCATATTTCTCCTGAATGCAGCCTTTCCCTTACCCTTAAAAACACCTCCTTTAAATACAATGACAGGATCAAACCGAGTCATGTATAATGCTGGATATATACCGGATATAATACCCACAACTATAACCACACCGGTGAAAAAAAACAGGTTTTCGAAATGTATCATCTCTGCAGCAGATATGCTATCAACCATCACATTATTATAAACGGGGATAAATAATAATATAATCAGTATTGTTACGGGAATAGAGATCACCGCCATTAATACTGATTCCAGTATGAATTGCTTTCTCAACTGGTTTTTGAAAGCCCCAATAGTCTTCCTGAGTCCCACCTCCCTTGCCCGCTTATTGGCACGCGCAGTCGATAAGTTTATAAAATTAATGCATGCTATAATAAGTATCAACGCTGCAATAGATGAGAAAATATAAACTGCGGACCTGCTTCCCTGGGGTTGGACCTCCCATGTCGGACTTGGATCAAGATGAATATCGGTTACAGGTATAAGATGCAGTTTCAAGACCTCATGAATACCTAAACCTTGCGCCAGCAGATCGCCGTATACCGGCTGCAGTCTATTCTCAACAAACATTTTCAGCTTATCTTCAAGGGGAAACCGCTTTGAATTCTCTGCTGCAAGTATATAGGTATAAAGGTAATTACTCCTGATATTCTCAAATACTGTTTCCGGGTATGAGGTTATAGAGACAAGCATATCAAACTGAATATGTG
>JANQEH010000256.1 GCA_028278455.1 bacterium | reverse complement strand
AACAATAACAGAATCAGCGATCCAAAGTTGAGAGGTGTAAGCAGGACAACTGATGCCGGTCTCGATCCAAGGCCTTTGAGCACCTCACCTGCTATTAATATTGATTATGTAAAATCATCATCTGATACATTTTTTACGGCAACCAATTATGTCGGTGCATTCTCACTTAGTGACCTCTGGCTTAAAAACTGGACATTCCTGCATGAAGCCGGAATAGTCGGTGAAATCGCAGAAGGTACCACAATACAGATTACTGATGATGATATCGATGGAAGTGTAACCTGGTCAGCAGCAAACACATACGTTCTGAACGGATTCGTATTTGTTGAAGATGGTGAAACTCTGACAATAGAGCCCGGTACGGTAATTAAGGGCGCACCGGGTCAGGCAGAAAATGCAGCAGCATTAATCGTAGCTAAAGGCGGAAAGATCTACGCAGAGGGCACATCATCCAATCCGATAATTTTCACCTCGATTTCTGACGATCTGTCTACCACAACAGACCTGCCTTCTGATGCACGCGGCCTCTGGGGTGGTGTTATAATCCTTGGCAAAGCTACTCTGAATTCTTCACCGGGTACATCACCGATAGAAGGTATTCCGACGACGGAGACAAGGGCAGTTTATGGAGGTACGGACGACACTGATAATTCAGGTGTTTTCAGGTATGTCTCGATCCGTTATGGGGGTACAGACATCGGAGCCGGCAAGGAAATCAACGGCCTGACTATGGGTGGTGTCGGCAGCGAAACAACGATCGAATATGTAGAGGTATTTAACAACAAGGACGACGGTTTCGAATTTTTCGGCGGTACAGTCAATACAAAATATCTTGTTGCTGCATTTTGCGGCGATGACGGTTTTGACTACGACGAAGGTTTCCGCGGTAAAGGCCAGTTCTGGTTCAATATTATGAGCGATGAACAGGATATAGGAAACAGATCGGGTGAGCATGACGGTGGAACTTCACCTGAAGATGGAACACCCTTTGCAACTCCTGAGATATATAATGTTACATACATTGGCTCCGGTTCATCAGGAACCAATACAGAAAATGACCATGCTATTATCTTCCGTGACAATGCGGGCGGTAAATATCACAACTCAATATTCTACGATCATGCAGGCGATGGTTTCAACATTGAAGATCTTACAAGCGGTGAAGACAGCGCAGCAAGGCTCGATGCCGGAGACCTTGAGTTCACGAATAATCTATTCTACGGATTCGGCGCCGGAAATACCTCCGAAGAGATATTCCCTCAGTCATTTGTAGAAACTTATGCAATTGCAAATAACAATTCAATATCGGATCCGACACTCAAAGGTGTCAGCCGAACCACAGACGGAGGACTGGATCCAAGACCTGATACAGGCAGCCCTGCTCTGTCAGGTGCAAAGACAGTTTCTGACGATTTCTTCACTCAGACTACATATCTTGGCGCATTTGGTCCGGGTAACCTCTGGATAAAGGGCTGGACATTCCTATCCGGTGCCGGATATTCAACTGAAGTCCAGAGTACTGAGTCTACAAGTAACAATGAAACCAAAACTGTAACAGTCGCAGATAACGGGGCAACTGTTGTCTTCAATAACTCTGACAACAGCACATCACTGACTCTAAGCTTTACATCAGGAGATGTTGCAAATGCTACCCTGAGCGTCACTCCTCAGACTACACCGGGTACAGGTGTAACTGCGCTTAATTCACCGGTATATTACTATGATATAGATATTGATGTATCGACATTCACAGCTGAGCTGACATTTACATATACCGATGACCAGGTAACAGCTGCCGGGCTTACAGAAGACAGCCTTGTAATCGCCCTTTATAATGAGGCTTCCGATACATGGGCAGCTGTGACAGGGACATTGGATAAGACGAATAATACGATCACTGTATCAACAGACCACTTCTCGGTCTGGGCATTGACCAGCTATGAAGAATCACTGATAACAGATGTAGAGGATGAAAAACCGATCATAGTCCCGAAAGAGTTTGAACTGAAACAGAATTATCCTAATCCGTTCAATCCTACAACAAAGATCGAGTTCTTACTGCCGAAATCTGAGAATGTGTCGATCGAGATATTTAATATCCTTGGTCAGAAGGTAGCTACTCTTGTTCATAATGAATTTAGAGTGGCAGGTTCATACAATGTGACCTGGAATGCACGGGGTATAGCAAGTGGTGTCTATTTCTACGTACTCAGAACCAACTCCCGTGTAATTACTAAGAAGATGCTTTTAATAAAATAGCAGCTTTATTGAATTCTTGTTTCCTTCCCTCAACGCGGGCGCAGACTTTGATTTATAGGTTTGTGCCCGCTATTTTTTTATCTGTTTCTAACGGGAGGATCATAAGTTGAAATCAGGCTTACATTGCCGTCATTATCATAAGCTGCCACTCCGAAGATGTAATCATCAACTGACCGGTAATATAGCTTGAATTCATACATCTCGTTCTCACCTCGGCGAGTTCTGATCATCTTCTTTTCAACTTTACCTGCATCGACGCTTTCCTGCCAGTAACCGTTATCAGTTTCCCTTATGAATATTTTGAAACCTGAAATATCATTTTCGAGTGTGTCATGCTTCCACCTGATAACAGTTGAATAATCACTCCTGTCTCTGAAAGGTCTCTGCATTTCTACAGGTTTAGGGGCCATCCCAAGAGAAGACATTACAGCGGCCTGCATTTTCGTTACCCTGAACATATATTCTCTTGACATGAACTCGATTGTGTCGTTGTTTAAACCGTGCTGATGGCCGAAATGTTCATTTAATTCAGTAAATCTTACTCCGGCAAATCCGCGCCTAACAAAAGCACTGTGATCTCCGCCTCTTCCGAACCTGTCAAGTCGGAAAATGTGCTTTATCTCCAGGCTGGGAACATAAGGCTCACCTGTATAGCTGATATACCTTGCAAGATGACGGCTTTTTGAGTCCTCCGGACCCTGAGAGAAGACTCTTACGCCGGAATCATCGGTTATACCATTTCCACCTGCAATATTTCCGATCATATCGTCACCCAGAACACCACCGATCTCCCATTTCTCGTTTACAGCTGTTTCTGCCATATGGTTTGCCCCGAGAAGGCCGTTCTCTTCAGAATCAAATGCCACAAACATAAGAGTGTGCTCAAATTCGTAATTACTGAGAACTCTTGCAAGTTCCATAGAGGCAATTACACCAGTCGCATCATCATTTGCTCCCGGATTAGTGTTAACTTCATCCAGCCCGCTGTCAGTCCTGGTGTCATAATGGCCATTGACAATAAATCTGAGGTCATCTGTCTTGCCGGGTAAAACAGCCACAACATTGACCATGCGCCATTTTTCAACTCCGAATTTCTCTTTTGCCCTCGCAAGCCTTCCTGTGAGAGGTTGATCAAATGTATCCATATAAACTCTTAGTCTTCCACCTGACTCTCTGCTGAAATCCTTTAAAGTATTGTACATCCATCTTCTTGCAGCTCCTGTACCCCGGGTATCCGAAACAGTATCAGAGAACGTATGTCTTGTTTCAAATGAGCAAATCATATCGTGCATTTCAACCATTTTTTCATACGACACCCTGTTTACAATCTCTTCAATTAACGGATTTTTCTTTTCGATATGTAGATATTGAGCATTCAGCATCGATTCTGATAATATTATAACGAAAAATAAACAGAGTGCAGTAATTTTCTTTTTCATTTCAGCCTCACTTAGATTTCTAATAGTATTGTTCCTTAATATACCACGACATAGCAAATAATATTCAAATGATATAAATATAATGCAGATGGATTTATTGATTACGGAAATATCTGGTAAATTCTCAGGTTATCTTCCGGTAGTCATCAGGAGTGTTTATATTCATGATTATCCCGCTGTCTCCTACTGGAATTTCAAGTATTCTGTCCGGATTATTCCAGACTACTTCTCTTGCTCCGATATCTAAAGATGCTTTTCTCAACTGATCAAAAAGCTCCGTTCTGAAGATTACAGGATGTCCCCTTTTGTTCTTGTATTTAGGGATATAAATAAGATGGTTTTCGTTTATAGAGAATTTTTCAATTAACAGCTTTATTGTATCATGCTTAACCAGCGGCTGGTCAACAGGGTGGATCAGTGCTGCTTCAATATCATTACCTAATGTATCAAGAACCAATTTAATTGAACTGAGCTGGCCTTTTCTGTATTCCATGTTTTGAATAAAAGATACATTCAGTGTTTTGTGTCTTTTTATTATTTCGTTGTGGTGCCTGCCGGTTACTACACGAATGTTTGATAGATCCAGTGATATATATGTTTTTTCAATGGTCTCCAGGAAAGTTCTGTCTGAGAGAATGAGATTTGCTTTTGGAGTATCCTTCATCCGCCTGGATTCTCCTCCTGCAAGGATCATTACAGCTATAGAGTTCTTATTCAATTTTAATTCTATAATTTTACCGGATTCCCTTTAGCCCACTCAGTTCCATCATTGAAATGCTCTTTTTTCCAGATTGGTACGATCTCTTTAATCCTGTCGATTATAAATCTGCATGCACTGAAACCTTCTTCTCGGTGTGGGGATGAAACTGCGATAAATACACTTATTTCTCCCATTTCATGCAATCCGATACGGTGTTGAATGGATACATTATCTATTGGGAATTTTCTGACAGCTTCGTTTTTTATCTTATCAAATAATCTCTCTGCGAGAGGTATGTTTGCTTCATATTCGAGCCTGATGACTTCTCTTCCCCCGGAATTGTTCCTTATTGTACCGGAAAAGGTTACGATTGCTCCGGAAGATGGAGATTTTACTGCCTCGATCAATCTTGCTGGATCGATTCTTTCTGTTGTGATATAGGCCATTATCCGCCGCTTACAGGGGGAATTATGCAGATACTTACCCCCTCTTTTAGTAAAATTCTTCCTTTTTTATATGTATCACCTACAGCTACTGCAGATCTTGGAGCAATTTCTGCCAAAACCGGATATTTTTTTACTACCTCGTTTAATATATCTGCGGTTGTTGTTATCTCGTTAATATCTATCTCTATCGAGTCTGATCCTGAAAGATCTCTGCAGATAGCAAATAATTCTATTTTAATTTTCATTTCATTTCTTTAAAAGCAAAGTTTCTCTACAGTAAATCTTCTAACTGTATCTTCATTAACCGTCATTCCCGTACCGGGTAATTCAGACATTTTGAATTCACCTTTGACAAGTTCGATAGGTTCAGTCAGAACATCCTCTTCATAATACCTGCTGCTTGAGGAAACATCTCCGGGAATAGTGAAATTGTCGAGAGTACAAATCGCAAGATTTATTGCTCTTCCGGTTCCGAATTCGAGCATGCCTCCGCACCAGACGGGTATATTATGTTTTTGGCACAGGTCATGTATTTTAATTGTTTCAATGATGCCTCCTACTCTGCCCGGTTTGATATTAATTATCCTGCAGCTTCCAAGTTTAACTGCAGCTTCAGCTGCTGCGTATGTTTTTATACTCTCATCGAGGCAAACGGGAGTTTTTATTTTCTCCTGCAGAGCAGCATGTTCCGTGAGATCGTCATAATGGAGCGGCTGTTCGATCATCATAAGATCGTAATTATCCAATTCACTGAACAGATCAGTATCTTCTAGAGTATAAGCAGAGTTTGCATCGACCATTAGTGGAACTTCAGGGTATTGTTTACGTACTTTTTCAACAATATTGACATCCCATCCTGGTTTTATCTTGATCTTGATCCTTTTGTAACCTTCGTTAATAAATCTGCCGATCCTGTCTATCAGCTCCTCTACGGTATCTTGAATTCCAATACTTACTCCCGAATTTATTGTGGTTTGTGTCCCGCCAAGGAGTCTGAAAAGGGATTTTTCGGCTTTAAGAGCAAGAAGTGTCATAAAAGCGCTCTCAAGCCCGTGCTTAACGAAATTATGCCCCCTGACATGTGCCATTGCCCTGCAGAAAGATTCAGGCCCATCGAAGTCCTGATTTAGCAGTGACGGTATCAGGAAGTCCCTATAGATATGCCAGGCAGTATCGCAG
>JANQEH010000233.1 GCA_028278455.1 bacterium | reverse complement strand
GTCTGGCTTCCGGATGCGATGGAAGGCCCGACACCTGTCAGCGCCTTGATCCATGCGGCAACTATGGTAGCTGCAGGTGTGTACCTTGTTGTCAGGATATTCTTTATGTTGACACCGGATTCGATGCTGTTCATTGCTTATGTAGGAGGGATAACTGCATTTCTTTCAGCAACAATCGCTATAGCCCAAAATGATATAAAAAGAGTGCTTGCATATTCAACGGTCAGCCAGCTTGGATATATGATGCTTGCCCTTGGTTGCGGAGCATACGCTGCAGGCCTTTTCCATTTAACAACCCATGCATTTTTCAAGGCCCTGTTATTTCTCGGTTCAGGAAGCGTAATCCACAGTATGCACCATGCACTACATAAAGTCCATGATCATTCAGATCCTCAGGATATGAATAACATGGGTGGACTGAGAAAGAAAATGCCGGTTACATTTAAATGTATGCTTCTTGCAACACTTGCGATCTCAGGTGTACCGTTTACTTCCGGTTTTCTCAGTAAAGATTCGATCCTCGCCGGTACTCTCCATTTCACGGCTGAACATCCGCAGCATTTCATACTTGCATTTTTCGGATTCGGTGCTGCAGCAATAACAGCATTTTACATGTTCAGGCTCATTTTTAAGACTTTTTACGGCAAATTTGCGATCCAGAAAGCATGGGATCATTTTCATGAATCGGGTAAAGCAATCACTATTCCCCTGATCGCTCTTGCAAGTTTATGTTTTTTCTTTTTATACAGCTTTAATCCCTTGACTCCGGATGAAGGGTGGTTTTATCACCTGGTCCAGACACCTCACCAGGTTGGTATCCCTGCCGATGCGGGGCATAACGGCGGAGAAGTTATTGTTCAGGCTGCAGCGGAACACGGCGACAGTCATGAAGGGGGTCACGATTCTTCACATACATGGGCTATGATTCTCTCGTTAACGGTAGCTGCTGCAGGTATATTTATTTCCTATAAGACATATTTTTCGAAAAGAATATCTGCAGACAGATGGGCGGAAAATTATCCAAGGTTATATAAATGCCTGTTCAATAAATGGTATTTTGATGAAATATATGAGGCTACTTTAATTAAGGGAACGCTGCTGTGGATAGCATTTCTCGGCTGGTTCGATCTGAAGGTGATCGACGGTGTAGTTAACGCAGTAGGCAGATTGACAGTCTTTACATCCTGGATTTCAGGATTATTTGATAAATACATCGTTGACGGACTCGTCAACGGAGTTGCAAATGTAACCCAGATCTTCGGGTGGATATTCAGACAATTTCAGACCGGTAGAATACAGAATTATCTTGTTGCTGTATTAATTGCTATGGTTGTGATAATCCTATTCAGAGTTTTCTAACGGCAAAAATTAGGAGAAACCTTAATGTTTCTAACACTCATTACATTTTTACCATTGGTGGGAGCACTGATAATAACATTAATCCCAAAGGAAAAGATCCTGCTGATAAAACAGGTGGCGCTGACAACGGCATTAATAGTGTTTGTGCTGTCTATAATGATGCTGTTCCAATTTGATACAAATCAAATAGGTATCAACAATGAAAGTACTTTTCAGTTTGTTGAGCATCATAAGTGGATCCCTGTATTCAATATAGAGTATTTCATGGGTGTAGACGGATTGAGTTTTCCAATGATCCTTTTGACTACATTGATATCGGTTATTGCACTGATAGCTTCATGGAATATCAAGAAAGCTCATAAAGGATATTTCGGACTTTTTCTACTTCTTGAAACAGGTATGATCGGAAGTTTCTGCGCTCTTGATTTCTTCCTCTTCTACGTATTCTGGGAAGTCATGCTGCTTCCGATGTATTTCCTTATAGGTATATGGGGAGGTCCAAGAAGAGAATATGCCGCAATTAAGTTCTTTTTATATACTCTTTTCGGAAGTGTATTGATGCTGCTTGCCATGTTGGCTCTTTATTTTACTAACCAGCCTCATACATTTAATATGCTTGAAATGATGGCTAACAGCGGCGGATATGGTAGAACTTTCCAACTGGTAGTATATGTGGCTTTATTCATCGGTTTTGCGATCAAAGTACCTGTGTTCCCGTTCCATACGTGGCTTCCGGATGCACACGTAGAAGCGCCTACTGCAATAAGCGTTATTCTTGCCGCAGTCCTGTTGAAATTCGGAACTTACGGGATGTTAAGGATCAATTTTCCTATGCTGCCCTATGCTGCTAATTATTACGCATATGCTCTAGCAGTACTGGGTTTGATAAATATTATCTATGGCGCATTCACCGCCATGGCCCAGAAGGATATGAAGAAGCTGATTGCATATTCAAGTATCAGTCATATGGGATATGTTCTTCTCGGTATGGCAGTATTTACTGAAGCAGGTATTAACGGAGCTGTCATGCAGATGTTCAATCATGGTACAATCTCAGCAATGCTTTTTATCATTGCAGGAGTTATCTATGACAGGGCACACCACCGTGAAATAGAAGGATTCGGCGGTCTTGCAGTACAGATGCCGGTATATGCGGGAATAACCAGCTTTGCATTTTTCGCCTCTCTCGGTCTACCGGGACTGGCGGGATTCATCAGTGAGGCGATGGTCTTTATCGGAGCATTTCCGGTTTATAAATATATAACTGCTTTTGCTGTAGGCGGTGTGATCATAACCGCAGCATATTATCTATGGACATTTCAGAGGATGTTCCTCGGCAAACTGAATGAGAAATATACTGAGTTGCCGGATATCAACCTCAGAGAGGTTATTTCCGTTACTCCGCTGATGATCCTTATACTGTTTGTCGGTATTTATCCGATGCCGGTTATTAATCTGATGAAGAATTCCCTGAATTACTTAATTACAGTGGTTCATCCTTAAAGTAAGGTGACTATGAATATGAATATCTATCAGGATATACAATACTTTTACCCTGAATTAGTACTCGGTATTACTATTCTTGTAGTAATTATTGCTGATCTTGTTACCAGTATGGACAAAAAACTGATCAATCCATTCCTCAGTATAATAGGTTTGATCGTATCTATATATTTTTCAGTGCAGCTTCTCGATATTCCGGACAGGATGATATTCGGCAATATGCTGATCATTGATACTTTCAGCATCTTCTTCAGAATATTCTTTGCCTTTTCGACAATATTGATAATCCTTATCTCATTGCCGACGTTTAAAAAATCGGGGGAATATTACGCACTTCTTCTGGCTACCACTCTCGGAATGTCGCTGATGTCCGCATCAGTCCATATTGCAATGATCATCCTTGCTCTGGAAATAGTTGGTGTAGGCTGTTATATCCTTGCAGGATACAGGAAATTTGAACTCCGCTCGAGTGAAGCGGCATTGAAATATATGCTGTATGGGGCTGTATCAACCGGAGTCATGCTATATGGCTTTTCATTCCTGTACGGGATCACGAACCAGACAGATCTTTATGCTATCGGTGAAGCTTTAAGATCGTCTAATGTCGACAGTTTTGTATTGATGATCTCGGTTCTGTTCATTCTTGCGGGGATCGGTTATAAAATAGCAATGGTGCCGTTCCATTTCTGGTGTCCTGACGTATATGAGGGTGCTCCAACACCAATTACTACATTCTTTTCAGTAGGTCCGAAAGTTGCGGGTATTGCTCTTCTTGCCAGGTTCATATATGCAGGACTTTCATCGCAGATTGGCCTCGATGCAGAAAGCTGGGCATCATTAAACCAGCTTGATCTGCCAATCCTGCTGGGAGTACTGTCAGCAATAACGATGACAATTGGGAATTTCTCCGCCCTGGCACAATCAAACCTGAAAAGAATGCTTGCCTACTCGAGTATAGCCCATGCCGGATATATTCTGATGGGCTTTGCCATCTTTACAAGCCAGGGATTGACTGCAATCCTGTTCTATGCCATCGTCTACATGTTCATGAATTTTGGAGCATTCGCCGTAGTAGATGCCATTGCTCATAAAATTAAGAGCGAAGAGCTCGATGATTACCGGGGTATTGCCAGGAGAGCTCCCTATCTCTGTTTTGCAATGGTAGTTTTCCTGTTATCTCTGACCGGCCTTCCGCCGACTGCCGGATTCATAGGGAAAATCATGATCTTTGCCTCCCTGATAAATGGAAAACTTTACTGGCTTGCTGTTATAGGAGCCTTGAATAGTGTAGTATCATTGTATTATTATTTCCGGGTAGCTAAAGCTATGTACCTTAAAGATTCCAGGTCTGAAGAATCAACTCCGATACAGTTTTCCCCGGTGCATGTAGTTGTTATTACACTGCTGCTGATACCTACGATCGTTTTCGGTATTTTCTGGTCTCCGCTGGTTTCAGTTACATCCTTCGGTCTGAACTTCGTTTTACCTCTATAATAGAATTCGGACAATATTCAACCGCACGGGATAAAATCCTTGAAAATATGTGTTTTATTACGTAGATTCACTCAAATTTCAATGAACACTAATATTTTAAAGGAAATACCATGACTTATATTGTTGGTGAACCCTGTTGGGATTGTAAATACGGTGACTGTGTTGAAGTATGTCCGGTTGATTGTTTTTACCAGGATGAAAATACTCTCTATATAAATCCTGATGAATGTATAGACTGTGATGCATGTAAACCGGAGTGTCCTGTGGATGCTATTTTCCCGGAGGATGAAGGGCCGTCTTATGATGAAACGAACTGCAAGCATGATGCCCAGCATTATATCGACCTGAACTATAACTTCGATTATGAAGGAAAAGATCCTGTAACATCAAAAGATGAAGTGGAGCATGGTCCAGATTGGGATGAAGAAAAAGCCAAGGAATAAAGGATCTTGCGAAATTCCGGGAAGTAAGAGATAAGTTTTATAAAATAAGCCCCCTGTTATGAGGGGGCTTATTTTTATTGATTAAAATGTCTGTATTTTAAACCAAGTTTAATCTGTATGACCTGCGTTGAATTTCTATCCGTGAATCCAGTTACGAACAGACCTTCCAAAAAAACGAAAATCTTTGCATTGTGTTTAAATTCAAGACCGGCACCACCAATAGCACACATAACGGATTCATCTATTTCATCTGTGGATTGTTCCTGACCGATAACATTGACGAAAACAACGGGATCAGAAGATTGTTTGAAAAATCCGCCGCCACCTGTAATATATGGAGACAATTTTGTGTCTTCTGAGGGAAAGAAGAATTTCAGCCTGGCATCAAATGTCATAACTTTTCTTGCTGGTCCTGAGACCAGTACTTCATTCTGGTGAAGTCTTTTAAAACGGGCGTCATCAAACGGAAGCGAGTTATAATCAAACGAACCCACTAACGTGAAAAGTTCAGTTAGCTGAAATCCTATACCTCCGCCGATATTGAAACCCATGTTATAATTATCGCTGAAATTCACATCCTTCATCGGGAATGATGGACCGGCAGTAATAAAAAACTCTGGCCTGAATGTAAATTCTCCAATATATTCTTCAATCTGTCCGAAAGCTGAAGTGGAGCAAATTAAACATAATAAACAGACAATGAAGATCTTTTTCATCAGTACCACCTTTCGATTACTTTTACATATGTATTATACGAAGATAGTTAATGCGAACTATATATACTACATTTAAATAGAAAAAATATTCCCTTAAATCTGCAATTTTAATATAATTAACCTTTTACAGTAGTTTGTCCGGAACTGTAAATGAATCCCTGAAAACATATTTTACCAGGAAAATAAGAGCCACGAGATTCGTTAAAATCGTAAATCCGTTAAGCAGATCACCGACACTCCATAAGGCCTCAACCCTGATAAATCCGAAGACTATTGCGATACAGAATGCCCATCTGAAAAAGATTTTTATCTTATCTCCCCAGACATAAGCAAAACACTGCTCACCATAGAAACACCATGCAATCAGTGTGGAATATCCAAATAAAAACGATGAGATAAGCATAATATATCCACCGGCACCGCTGAAAACATCTGCGAATGCTTCTGTTGTAAGCGCTGTTGATGTCAATCCCGAATCCCATACTCCCGTGATCAGAATTGTCAGGCCTGTAATAGTACCGACTACAGTGTCGATGAATACTCCGAACATTCCGATCAGGCTCTGCTCCTTCGGATTATCGGTTTTAGCAGTACTGAACATAATCGGATTGCTTCCGGTTCCCGCCTCATTGGAATAAAAACCCCTGGCCACACCGTACCTGATAGCCATCATTACCGAAGCGCCGGCAAATCCACCGGACGCGCCCTTGTATGTAAATGCGCTTTCAAATATCAGCTTGAATGCTTCAAAAAGTGAACCGATATTGAAAACTATCACAACTATTCCGGCAGTAAGGTAAATACCAACCATTGCAGGGGTGATCTTTCCGAGTGCTTTCGCTATGGATTTGATCCCTCCGACAATTACTAGCCAGGTCAGAAAAGCAAGGATAAAGCATGCTGCAATCATGGGAATACCAGTAGCCGTCTCTGCGGCCAGTGAAACGGAATTCGATTGGATCGTTGCAGTGGCTATGAGCGTTTTCGATCCCATTGCTATGGCAAAAAGTACAGCCAGCCATCTAAGTTTCAGAATCTTCTGAATGTAATACATCGGACCGCCTGAATATGTACCGTCTGCACTTCTTTCTCTGTTTTTCATTGCAAGAAGGGTTTCAGCATAGACGATCACCATCCCAACAGCAGATGCAATCCACATCCATAATATGGCTCCCGGTCCACCAAGCGCAATCGCAGTTGCAGGGCCGGCTATATTCGCATTGCCGATAACTCCGCCGAGTGCTGAATACAGTGCCTGAAGCGGAGTGATATTGCCTTCACCTGCTTCCTTTTTCGAAATGAAAGTGAGTTTTGCTGATCTGAAAAAGTGAGTGAACTGCAGGCCTCTTAGTCTGACCGTGAAATAGACCCCGATTACAGACAGGACAACAAGCATGGGAGGACCCCATAACCATGATGCCCACGCGATAATATAATTTTCTATAGTCTCAAGCATAATCCGTTAATATAAAATTTTTTTTAATTGTTTACAATAGAATATTGTACCTGTATTAATAAAATAATTACTTCTCCCTTTAATTCCCGCCTCTTGAAGGAGATTAAAGAGGTGAATATTGAATAATAATTTAAAAATGTGAAAGGGCAGCAGATAAATTGTCCGGCTGCCCTTGGTAATCAATAAAAGCCATTCACTATTTCTTAATCAATCCTGCCTTTTCGAGAACATCCAGATAATCGAGTATGGCCTGAAGATCGGTCTTTCTGCTGCTCTGTGCATCAAGCATTTTCTTGATATCCAGCGCACTGTTTTTTCCATTTATCAGCAGCTGCAGCTCAGATGTATTCATTCTGTTTCTTCCACGCGCTCTTCCGGCCTGACCGGATGAACCTCTGATGATGTTCTGATATTCCCTGTAACCACCTTCTTTTACGAGGGGTGTTTCTTCAGGGATTATTTTTGATGCCATTTTTTCAAGCTCAGTCAGCATTGGAGCAGTCGGGCGGACGTTTAATTTCTTCGCAACAGACTGCTGATGTAAAACGACTGCATCCATATGATTCTCAGCAATTCGGTCAATGATCATCTTCATATTATCAATGTGTTCTCCGACAAATTTCTTATCTTCTGCTAATTCCAATACAGATTCGAGTGTCTGAACCTCATTTATTGCAGTAACCTCGATTAGGTTCGAAGCTTCCATAAATGCTTCCCGAAAATTTTCGGCAGTGGCATTATTAAGTTTTTCCATAGCTATTGCCATCTGGTGTCCAAGACGCCTGGTTCCATTACTTGCAGTTTCACTGGCGATCTTCACTGCCATATTGTCATCGGCATTTGCTATCGTGTAGGCCCCTGCGGCTCCTATCACGGCAACTCTCTTCATTTGTGTAGGATCGGACTTGTCGATCCTGTCGCCGGATGTGTGATACCATCTGTCGGGCCAGGCGATCATCATAATCCCGGGTACCTGAACTCCCCAGTCATTGAATACCTGATGATCTGATGAACCGTAATGTGTTTCGATGCTGTAATAAAAGGGCTCATCCGAACCCGTCGGAGCAACAATCCTGTGGGGAACCTTGTAGAAATTTCCTCGGTTCTGGATCCTCTCCCTGTTTCCTTCGCCCACGAACCTGTAATAATTCTCCATTACATCGTTTATATAGTGCGGATTTCCATAAGTCGTTCTCATCAGGCAGAAGAAAGCCTGGTTCTTGCTAAGCCATTCTCCGACCATATCCATATTTATATTACACAGTGTCCTTGCCATGAGGTCCTTATTTGCCTTTACCCATGGCCCGGTTCCGGAATACTCAGGTCCCCAGAGAAATCTGATAGTTCTCTTCGGCTGCGGCAGCCTTCCTTCTTCGATAAGTGTATGCAGAATGCGGGCGCATTCGAGTATCCCGGCACTTCCGGATTTGTTATCGTTGGCTCCCTGCTTTGTAATCCCTTCGAATAAGTGTGCAGAAAAGATGATTTCTCCGGCATCAGGATCGGTTCCCGGAATAAAACAAGTAACATCCTGAAGATCATAAGGCTGCATTTCTGATTCAACCTGGGCATGGACAGTTATCTTTTCCCCGGCAAGAAGTCTTTTTTTCAGGAATTCACCTTCCCTCGGAGGTATGAAGAAACCGAATTTCGTATCCGGTGAAGCGCTTCTCCAGCCACCGATACTACTCCATGGTATCTGAAGGGGGTCGAAATGAGGACGTGAGTTTGCGATACATACAACGCCATGAGCCCCATTCTGAATGCAGGCATTTCTATGAACCGAGTTAATACTACCGTCCGTTACAACGATCTTGCCGGAAATATCCAGGCCCTGCAACTCCTCAACTGTACCTCTTCCCACCCAAACCAATTCAGCAACTGCATCAGCCGGATTGCTGCCTCTCGCCAACATGGCAGTCATATCTTTATAAGAGGCCAGTTTTTGCCTTATAGGACTTACCTCCCACAATTCACCCTTGATTCCATCCCATGTTTCACCGCCGGGAAACCTGACAATTTCAGCACCGGGAAGACCGTATTCAAGAAGCTTTTTATAGATGTATTCGGATTCATAGAATGTACTGGTATATTCCGGTGCGAGACGGTCTTTATTATATCCGCCGGTTTCCATTATCACATTGTATGCTGTTTCCCCCGATGCTTCTCCGATAATCTCGGCCATTTGTTCCTGGGGCAGGAGGGTCCACTGATACCATGGTGTTTGCTGCGCAGTTAATGATCCAAATGAGAATAGAAAGATAACCAGTACTATTAAACAGGTCCTCATTTTCATGAAATACCTCCGAAGAAAAGTTTTAATTTTACCTTAGTGTCTAATACTTTTGTTTATGATAGGATTAGAATGATTTAATACTGATAGATATATATTCTTACATTTCTGAACAGGAAATATTCAAGCATAAATCTTAAGATATCACCGCCATTATATAACACCTGCGGCTTTCATATTCAACTCCTTTGTATGGTTCCCTTTCAATGCATTCCTCTATATTGAATCCGGCATCGGTTACGGCTTTTTCTATTTCTTCTTTTTTAAAAAAGTGGAATTCGAAACACACTTCCTCATCCCAGAGCTCCTCGATCAGCATTGTCTCCTTTCCCAGATGGAACGTCAGCAGCAGAATACCCCTGGGCTTCAGGACTCGGTAAAGTTCACAAAATGTATCGGTCAGTCTTTTCCGTGGAATGTGTATGATCGAATAAAAAGCGGCTATCCCACCCCAGGAATCATCTTCAACATCGAGAGCCATCATGTCGCCGGTCATGAACTCGATATCCGGATTCAGTTTTTTCGCAATTTCGATCGAAGCAGGGGAGAGGTCTATACCTAAGGTATCCAAACACTGGTCTTTAAGGTACCTTGCTATCTGCCCGGGGCCGCACCCCAAATCGCAGACAGGACCTGAGCCACGAACTCTGTCAGCAAACCTGTTCAGAATATTTTGGTCGAAAGGTTTATTTTCGATCTCATTATAATATAATTCAGCGTATTTCTTTGCGGTCTTATCGTAACTTTCAATAAGATCTCTTTTGTATTTTTCTATATCCAAAAGCTTAAATCCGAAATAATTTTTTTGTTGAATTCGAATTAAGTTGAACTTGATTTATTTCTGGTTGTGTTCACGTTATAATTCTGAGATTTCTCGATTTCGTCCCGCCCGCCGATTGCGGGATCAGGACTGCACCCGAAATGACAAAACGGAATCAGAGACTGTTGTCATTTCGGCCAAAGACACTGCGATAGCTGCTGCAAAGTGAAAAAATCTTAACAAGAATAATATTTCATAACACAGGAATCAAAGAAAAGAAGTTCAGTCTACACCAGTGATTCTGCTTCTTCTCTCAAATAGGACCACATCCCGCCATTTTCCTTTGAACGGGCCGTAAGACATTTTTCCGAGCTTTTCCCGGTATCCGATTTCTCTGAATCCAAGCTTTTTATGTATAACTATGCTCGCTATATTTTCTGCAAAAACACCCGCCTGGAGTGTCCATATACCGATCTGTTCTGATCCGTTTATCAGTGAGGATAGAAGTTTTTTGCCGATTCCGATACCCTGAGATTCTTTAGCGACATAAACACTGATCTCCGCAACTCCCGCATATATACACCTGTCCGATAAAGGTGTGAGCGCCGCCCAGCCGAGAATCTTATTGCCGTTCCGGGCAACATACCGGCATTCTTTTATATGAGAGCTGTCCCATTCCTCCCATTCCGGTGAATCATCTTCAAAGGTCGCGTTCCCAGTGGTGACTCCCTCCAGGAAGATCTCTTTCACCATCGGCCAGTCCGCAAAGGACATATTTTCGATAGAAATATCCTTTGAATTCATTTCGATTTTTTATCTCTGTTCTTCTTTGTCCTCCTGAAAATTTTTCTGCCAAGGAGTGCAAAGAACTCAACCACCGCATCAATGATAATTTCCATTACTCAAACGCCTCATCAGTTCAAAAAAAATTATTGAAAACAATATAATGCAAAAAAATAATCTCTACTAATAGTCTTTCTATTGACGAAAAATTATCTGTATTATTGCTGTCACCTTTAAGTCTCATGAATTTTTGGATTGTTTTATAAGAAATATCCTCTCTTTGTCAGTAAGCCTGCAAGGATGTTAATCGACTATTTTCCGAATTTTCTTAAAGCACTGATTTGAGGGAAAAATACAAATCCAGAATTTTATTTCAAAGAACTTTATAAATTAAATCCAAGATAAACAACTATTTGGAAAAGAATAATATATATATTTTTGGAATTCTTTAGTGGGTAATTATGTTGAAGTAAGTAAAGGTAAAACAATACTGACCTGCCACTGATCGTACTTGAGACGGGAGTAATAATGAAAGAGATCAGGGAAATAGTTGACTGGCTGATACGAATTGAAGATCTTGCCTACAAATTCTATACAGAGAGCGCTGAATATTTCACAGAAGACACCGAACTTAGAGCCTTTCTGCTTAAGTCTGCCC
>JANQEH010000188.1 GCA_028278455.1 bacterium | reverse complement strand
TCATGGCAGCCGATGCATGCTCAGGGCATAATCTAGAGCTGCCGACATTCTCCAATGCTACACAAAAAAAGATGAGGGAATTCCTGTCGCCAGAGTCGGCAACTGCTAATCCTGTCGATATGATAGCCTCCGGAGGACCTGAAGAATATGAAAAAGTCCTGAATATAGTTTCCAAAGATAAGAACATAGACTCTCTGCTGGCAATTTCAGTAACACCTCCAACACTTGTAGATCCGGGTGCGGTACTCGAGAAGATCAATAAAGTCGCTGATACTATCGACAAGCCAACCCTGACTGTGGTTATGGGAAAAGATGTTACCGAAGGTAAGGACAAGGCGGAAGCTTCAGTAAAACACGGAACATACCAGTTCCCTGAGGCCCCGGCAAAAGCACTGGCTACAATGCTCAAATATGCTCAGTGGAGAGAAAAACCGGAAGGGAAAATTTCCAATTATAAGATAAATAAGAAAGATGCAGAGAAGATCCTCGGGAAAAACTTCAAAGATAAAAAATATCTCAGTGATACGGATGTTGTAAAAGTCTTGAGGGCTTATGGGCTAAATTGTGTTGCTTCCAGGACAACAAGAACGCATCTGGAAACAGCTGATATAGCAGAAAAACTCGGATTTCCGGTTGTGCTGAAGGCATTTGCTAAAAAGCTGGTACACAAAAGTGATATTGGCGGTGTGGAAGTGGATCTTCGGAACAGGGGTGAGGTTATCGAAGCATATTACAGCATCAAGCAGAAGGTGGATGAACATGCCCCCGGAACCTTCCAGGGAGTCAGGGTTCAGAAAATGGTGCAGGATGCTAAGGAAGTGATCCTTGGAATGACAAAAGTCCCGCTTTTCGGAAAACTGATAATGTTCGGACTTGGCGGTATATTTGTTGAGATCATTAAGGACGTGCAGTTCCGTCCGGCACCTTTGACAGACCTGGATACTGAGGAGATGATCACATCAATTAAAGGTTATCCCATACTTAAAGGGGCTAGAGGTGAGAAAGGCGTTAACATTGATATTATCAAAGAAAGCATGATCAGGCTTTCACAGCTGGTTTGTGATTTCGATAATATACTGGCTATAGACATCAATCCGTTCATGGTCTCTGCACATGCTGAATCATCGTTATTGGTGGATGCGAGAATTCTGGTTGGACCTACTGACATCAAGTAAAGTCGGCCGAATATATATGATCCAATATCGGAGTATTTTGTTCATACTCGTCAGTCTCATGTTTCCAGTTGCATCAGGAATAACTGGCCTGAAGACGGACGGAAGCCTTCCCCGTGATCAGATCAGGGAATGTACCGACCTGATCATAAATCATAAATATGAACTTGCCGAAAAGTATATAATAGATGAACTCAGAGATGATGATGTGACCCGGCTTTTTCTTGATGTATCCATATTACATGCCAGGACCGGAGAACTGGAAACAATAGCAGGGATCGATGAGCTAACTCGTAAATCAGCTGAATTAACTGATATTCTTGAGAACCGGACTAAAGAGGATCCTGATGACATCGGATCTCTATTCTATCTTGGTACGGTTACCGGGTACTTATCGATCACAGAAATGAAACAGGGAAGTATCTGGGGTGCATACAGAAAAGCTGTTAAAAGCAAGGGGATAATGGAGAAATGCCTGGAGGCCGATCCCGAATTCACCGAACCTTACCTTTTGATAGGTTCATGCAATTACTGGCTGAGCGCTAAGAACTTCTTCAGGAAGTTTACCCGTTTTTTTGATAACCGGAAAAAAGGAATTGACCAGATCATAAACAGCCTGGATAAAGGATCAATGAACTATGCATTCGGTCTTAACCAGCTGATATGGATACTGCTTGACCAGAAAAACTTTGAACAGGCAGAGAAATATGTTTTGGAAGGACTTGCAGATTATCCGGAAAGCAGGTTTTTTCTTTATCCAGCGGCTGAAACGTTTAAAAGGTCCGGTAAATTCAGAAAATCTGCTGATTATTATGAGAAGGTTATTATGTCTCTTAAGAATGATTCTCTGACTGACAGGTATTTCTACCTGAAGAACAAGTTGAAACTAGCCGAAGTACTCTACGAAATGGGAGAAGATGAAGCAGTACACCAGCTTTGCGAAGAGATAAACAATATAGAGGTTATTGCCGGAGAGATGTCTTACGGAGAAGATGTGGTATCCCGCGCAGAAAAATTGAGAAAATCATCTTTGAAAAGACAAAAAAAATAGTTATTATGTATAGCTGTAATAGATTGTAACAGAGGAATTTTCTGATAGTTAGAGTTGTTATTATCTATAAGCAAATAAGCTTGATATTAAAACAATGGTAAGCATCCTGTTGTCTAACAAAATAATCATCTGTATTTAGAATACAAAATGCAGGTCGGGAAATGCCTCAATTCGAATATAAAGCAATGAACCAGAACGGAGAACCTATTACAGGTACTATGGAAGCCCCCGTTGCAGGTGCAGTATTCGAATTTCTGGATAAGCAGAATTACACACCGATAAAGATTTCTGTAAAGAAAGAGGCCGCCGGCCTCAATATTTCTCTTTTTAAGAAAAAATCCAAGATCAAAGTTGATGAGCTGATCAATTTTACGAAGCAGCTTGTAACTTTGTTGAAAGCCGGTGTACCGATAACTTCCAGCCTCGAGGCACTGGCTGACCAGTCAGAGAATCCTGAGCTGACGAAAGTTCTCAACCAGGTAAGAGATGATGTTGAGGGCGGATCAAATTTCTCGGATGCACTTGGCAAGCATCCATCGGTGTTCGATCAACTCTATGTAAACGGTGTGAAAGCCGGTGAAGCCGGCGGTGTACTAGACCAGGTTTTGGAGCGTATTGGTGCACTGTTAGCATACGAAAATGAGATCAAGGCTAAGGTGAAAAGCGCGATAAGGTATCCTATAATTGTTATTGTGGGTATTATTCTCGCTTTTGCTTTCCTTATGATCCAGGTTGTGCCTACTTTTACATCAATGTTCGCTCAATCTGATCAGGAACTGCCGCTTCCGACCATGATATTGATCACTATAAGTGATGTGTTTGTAGCATATTGGATGTTTATGCTTGTTGGAGTTCTCGGAATCGGTACGGGTTTGTACTTTTATATCAGAACTCCAAAGGGCAAGTATAATTTCGATAAATTCAGGATCAGAGTTCCCATATTCGGACAGCTTGCGTTGAAATCAGCTATGTCAAGATTTGCGCATATGTTTGAAACACTGAATAAATCCGGTTTACCGATCCTGCAGACCATGGAGATCGTTTCTACGACAATCGGGAATGTGGTTATAGCAAAAGCTCTTGAACAGGCAGGGCAGGGGATTGAAAAAGGTAGAGGTATTTCTGTCCCTCTAAAAGAATCGGGATTATTTCCTCCCCTGGTTATTAGGATGATAGCCGTTGGTGAGCAGTCCGGTTCGCTGGATGAGATGCTGAATAATGTCTCTGAACATTACGACGGTGAAGTTAACTATCTTATTGAGAATCTTGTCTCAATGATAGAACCTATCCTGACAGTGACTATAGGAGCGATGGTGTTATTGCTGGCACTCGGTATTTT
>JANQEH010000093.1 GCA_028278455.1 bacterium | reverse complement strand
GTAGCTAAAACTGAAGCCAATGTCCTGATCCTCGGGGAGAACGGGACGGGCAAAGAACTTGCTGCAAGAGCCCTGCACAGGCAGTCTCACAGATCAGATGAAGTATTTATTAGTGTCGACATGGGCGCTATCAGCGAAACGCTGTTCGAGAGTGAACTCTTCGGGCATGTCAGGGGGGCTTTTACAGATGCCAAGGAAGACAGGGCTGGTAGGTTCGAAGTGGCTTCAGAGGGGACTCTGTTTCTTGACGAGATCGGAAATCTTTCTATCCCACTGCAGGCCAAGCTGTTGAAAGCTCTTGAAACAAGAATGATTACCAGGGTAGGTTCAGATAAAGCCCGCCAGATTGATATAAGGCTGATCTGCGCTACGAACATGCCGATCTTTGAAATGGCCGCAGAGAAAGAGTTCAGGCAGGACCTTTTATACAGGATAAATACTATAGAGATCAGACTTCCCTCTCTGAGCGAGAGGGGGGATGATCTTCCGTTGCTGATCGATCATTTCCTTAATATATATTTAAAAAAATACCAGAAACCAGTCAAGAAGATAAGTAGTCCTGCTCTGAAAAAACTGGTAGCTTATGATTGGCCGGGAAATGTACGCGAGCTCCAGCATGCGATCGAAAGAGCTGTGATCCTGAGTGAGGGAAGTACAATACAACCGGAGGATTTCTTTTTCTCAACCGGTGTCAGGCCTGAAGAATCGATGATGTTCGATGACCTGAATTTGGAGGATATAGAAAAGATGGTGATCCAGAGAGCAATAGATAAACACGGGGGGAACATTTCTCGTGCGGCTAAGGAACTGGGACTGACAAGAACATCACTGTACCGCAGGATCGGCAAGTATGGTATTTAAAAGTTTCAAAACAATAACCATAATGCGTATAGCGCTTCTTTTTATAACGCTTTACCTATTCGTTTACCTGATCTTAAGAACCCAATTATTTGCCAGTATGATAATATTAGGCAGCGCTGTTATATACCAGGTGTACTCTCTCCTTAACTATATAGATAAGACGAACAAGGATCTCACGAGGTTTCTGCTTGCGATAAAACACTCTGATTTTTCACAGACCTTCACGGTTACCGGATTAGGTTCGACGTTTGATTCCCTGAAAAGTGCATTCAGCGAGGTCACCGAAGAATTCAAACGTACCCGGACTGAAAAAGAACAGCATTTCAGATACCTTCAGACGATTGTCAAGCATGTAAATATCGGACTTCTTGTTTATGACAATTACGGTGACATAGAATTGGTAAATACTCCAGTCAAGAAATTGTTCAAACTTGGCAAGATAATAAATATCGATGAGTTCAATCCGATAAGCAGAGAACTTGTCGAAACTCTATACAGGATCAATTCCGGTGACCGTAAGTTGTTGAAAATAGACTACCATGGTGAAAATTATCAGCTGGCAGTTTATGCTTCTCAATTCAAACTCCATGAAAAGCATTATACACTTGTATCCATCCAGAATATAAGATATGAACTTGAAGAAAAAGAGATGGAAGCCTGGCAGAACCTGATAAGAGTGCTGACACACGAGATAATGAATTCAATAACTCCCATATCGTCACTGGCCTCAACAGCTAATGAGCTTGTTTCAGGTGCAGATCCGGAAAAGGGAACACTTGAGCCTGAAACCCTTAAGGATATTGAAGGCGCTCTCGAAACTATATACAAAAGAAGCCAGGGTCTCCTTCAGTTCGTTAATGCATATCGAAATCTAACGAAGATCCCACCCCCGAATTTTAAGATCGTCAAAGTTAAAGACCTGTTTGAGAGCATAGGGAATCTTCTTGAACCGCAGCTGAAAGAAAAACATATCAAATTCGGAATGGATGTCGATCCTCCGGGACTGGAAGTAACCGCCGATCCTGACCAGGTGGAGCAGGTTTTGATCAACCTGGTCGTAAATGCAGAACAGGCCCTTAAAGACATTCCTCAGCCCGAGATAAGGATGGAGGCTCTGATCAATGAGCGCAGCAGGGTTCAGATAAGGGTGCTCGATAACGGCCCGGGGATCCTCGAAGAGGTACAGGAAAAGATCTTTATTCCTTTTTTTACGACCAAAAAGGGGGGATCGGGAATAGGATTAAGCCTCTGCAGACAGATAATGAGACTTCATAAGGGGACGATAAAAGTATCCTCTGAAAAGGATTCCAGGACAGTTTTTTCAATGACTTTTTGAGGTCTATTTCTTGTTTAAGAACCTGGTGTTCCCACAAAAACTCATCAATAAGTAACTATCCCGATATTTGTACTAAAACAAGAAATAACCAAACAGTTTTCAGGCGGGAATCCACTTTTTCAGAAATTTCTCACATATTTACATTTTTTTGTTGACAAATGGTTTTTGTTATATTATCTTACTTACTAAGAGTTTAGTAGTTAAACTAATCAGATAGGAGTGTTTTTGTGAAGAAAAGCCTTACATCGCTGGAGTGGGAGATAATGACTGTTGTATGGAAGCTGGGTGGAAGGCCTTCTGTAAGGGATGTGCTGAATTATGCATATCCTGAGGGTGAAAAGGCATATACCACTGTTCAGACTATTATGAATATACTGGTAGATAAGGGATATCTGAAGCGCAAAAAGACCGGGATGGTAAATTTCTATGATCCGGTCAGGAAGAAGAATGAAACTCTTAGAAAAGAGACCGATAATTTCGTGAACAAGGCATTTGGTGGTTCCAGACTTGCATTGGTCAACCATCTTCTCGATTCGGATGCATTATCCAGGGAAGAGATATTTGACCTTAAAAAAATGATCTCAGGTAAGGATAGTAACACAGGGAAATAAGAAACTATGATAGAGCCGTTCAACAGCATCAGTTCTGCATGGTGGGATTATTTTCTGCCTTTTATTGTCCTGAATACAGTCTTCGTAGCGATAATACTACTTATACTTGACAGGCTTAAACTCAGAGATATAAAATTTTTGAATATTATAGCATTAGTCTGTCTATTTAAGCTTCTTCTGCCTGTTGTAAATGTCAGACCTCCGATGGAAAACAATACTCTAGCAGGATTGACAGGTTATTTTTATCCGGAGTTCATATTCAAATATTCTGAGGCTGTTTCCAGAGGCGAAAACCTTTCCATGGTATCAATTGCTTTCATCGTCTGGATAGGGGGAGTATTATTATTATCTGTGATGATAATAGCCAACCAGGTAAAGATATTCGGAATCATAAAGAGAGCTGAAAGAACCGAAGTAAACGGGATTTCTTATGATATAGAGGTTTTCAGGTCAACCGAGGTATTCAGTCCTTTTTCAACAGGATTACTTAAAAAGAGGATCATATTGCCTCAAGACTGGAATGCTATTCCCCTCGGATGTAAAAAAGCAATTCTTGCCCACGAAGCGGCACATATCAATAATCTGGATAACTGGCTGAATCTTGTCAGAAGACTTGTTCTTGTTGTGAATTTCTTCAATCCAGTTATTATTCTATTTCTCCGGAAAGTAAGTGATCTAAGGGAGATATTCTGTGATCAGCAGGCAATACGAAACTCATCACTGACAGCAAGGCAGTATTCGGAATACCTCGTCGAATTTGCTGAAAGTATATCAAACTCGAAAAGAAAAATGGCACTTTCTCCGGCATTCACGGAATCCTACAGAAATTTAAAGATTAGATTAAGATACAATCTTTCATATGGTTTAAATAATTCCTGTAACAAATTATCAATAAACAATATATTGATAGTAATATTTATTGTGGCTCTAACAATTCCACTATCATTAAACTGTACAGACGATCTGTTAATAAATAGTGAACTACCTGATACAATTGGAGAAGAAGAAGTTTTAAAAAAAATGGCTGATGGGACTGCGACAATTTATAATGGCAGTGAAAGGATAATAGTACCATTTAATATGCCTGAACAACCGGATGAAATTCCGACGTTCATTCCTATAGAGAACCAGCCGAAGTTAATAGGTGGTAATGTAGCATTGATGAAAGAACTATCATACCCGGAGATTGCGCTCAGAGCTGGTATTGAGGGTGTTGTAGTCGTACAATATGTAGTATCAAAAGAGGGAATACCGACAGATTTGAAAGTCGTTAAATCATTACACGATCAATGTGATGAAGCAGCTTTGAATGCGCTCAGACCTATGAGGTTCATACCTGCAGTACAGAACGGAAAGCCGGTGGCATACCGTATGAGCAG
The DNA here is from genome assembly GCA_028278455.1 of bacterium. Lineage (GTDB taxonomy): Bacteria > SM23-31 > SM23-31 > SM23-31 > SM23-31 > JANQEH01. Next base: position 6,777 of record JANQEH010000093.1, on the reverse strand, counting down.
GCCGATAAGATTTGTCATTAAATAAAGGCTCTATGTTTAACAACAAAGGGGAGTTGTTATGAAAAAGCATCCGAAAGTAAGCCTTAAAGTCAAGTCAAGAAAAGTCTTTGAAAATTGTATTATCCTCTCTATTCTGATCCATATCGTGATATTGTTCATGTTCATGAAGTTTGATGGTGAAGCGATCTTCATCGAAAAGGTAGAAGCTGTGATACAAGTTCAGGATATACCTGAGACTGAGCAGGTCAAAAAACCTCTTCCGCCGCAGGCTCCTGCTGTTCCTATAGAGTCTGATGATGAAGAACTGCTGGATGATATGACCATTGATGAAACAGATATTGACTTCAGGGATTTCGAGAAACTGCCGGAACCGCCAAAGCCTGTAATTGAGCAGGATGAAATCCCTCCGTTCCTGCCGATGGAGAACAGGCCGAAGATAATAGGAGGGACCAGGGCATTGAATGAGGCACTTGTATATCCACCCACCGCCGAAAAAGCCCAGATAGAGGGTAAAGTCATTATTAAATTCATTGTAGGTATTGATGGCAAAGCAAGAGATTTCGAGGTGATAAAATCACGACATCCATCGTTGGACCAGGCTGCAATAGACGCTATCAGGAAACTGAATTTCATCCCGGCTACTCAGAGAGACAAAAATGTTCCATATCCAATGATACTGCCGGTTTTCTTTAAAATTGGAGGTTGATTTACTACTGATTTTATTATAATTGAGATATAGCATCAGAGACAATATCCCGTTCAACTGGTTCTTACTTCCTTGCTGATCCTTTGATGGGAGAATTCATGGGGGATGTTTCAGACTATAGACAAATAAATTGACTTTGGTTATCATAAAGGCGCAGATTGTATGCGCCTTTCTTTTTTGCGGAATTTACTGTATCGTCTTATTGTTTATAATATTTAGTTTGTATTTGAATAATAGAACAAGGAGCCGTATTATGAAAAAAATAACCAATATCTTTCTGATACTGATGATACTCTCTTCAGCTGCAGCAGCTCAGACTACCTGGAAGCTCGATAAAGCTCATTCCAGGGCAGGATTCAAGGTGAAACACATGGTAATTACAAACGTTAAAGGTCAATTCGATGATTTTGACATGAAGCTGGTTCAGAAGAATGATGGAGACTTCACCGGGGCAGAAGTTGAACTGACAATCAAGACTGCCAGTATTAATACAGCTAATGAGGGTAGAGATAAACACTTGAGAAGCAGTGATTTTTTCCTGGTGGAGAAATATCCTGAAATAATATTTAGAAGTACAAGTGTCAGAAAACAATCCAGAGACAATTATATTGTTACAGGAAACCTTACAATGAGAGGTGTTACGCGTGAAATAGAGCTTAATGCCGAGCTGGGCGGTATTCTTGAAATGGATAACATGACAGTTGCAGGTTTTCATGTAACTGGAATTGTAAACAGGAAGGATTTCGGTATTAAGTATAATAAAGTGCTTGAAATGGGTGGAGTGGCAATAGGGGAGAACGTTGAGATCGATATCGATCTCGAGTTTAAAAAATCAGATGTAGATTGAGACGGTAATTGGTAATTTGTAATTGGTTCCAGGGGAAATAGAAGGCAGGAATTATCAAGTAGGGGCGGTATCTGCAGCGCCCCTGCGGAAAGATTCTAACCTTATGGATTGAATAATGACAAAAGTTTTAAATTCAGGATGAGCCTACCTTACGACATCGATTACCTGGAGTGAGTAATCCACATGGCCGAATGGCGCGGAGACCTGGGCTCCCTGTATGATATTTCGGGAAACAAGGCCTTCGAGGATCTCACACGCTATATCTATGCCTTCCTTTAGAGCGTCTTCCTTTTTCTCGAATTTTTTCATCCTGTCAATGATCGAATCCGGCACGAACACACCGGGTACCTCATGCTTCATGAAAGTAGCGTTTCTCAGGCTTACCAGGGGCCAAATTCCCGAGAGAACCGGAATACTGATATCTCCGAGTTTTTCGAGAAATGTCAGCAGCGATTCTATATCGAAAACAGGCTGGGTTATCACGTATTCTGCACCTGCCGCCACTTTTTGATGATACCTGTTAATTTCTCGATTCTGGTCGATTGCATTTGGATTCAATCCCACACCTACATAATACCCTGTAGGTTTCCCGATGGGATTCCGTCCCAGGTCTACACCGTGGTTCAGGCTTTTAACCATCTGTACAAGGCCGATCGAATCAACATCAAATACAGCTGTTGCATCGGGATAGTCTCCCATTTTTGGCGGATCACCTGTAATGATAAGGATGTTCTTTACTCCTGCGGAGTAATTTCCCAGTATGTCAGACTGCATGCCAAGGAGGTTCCTGTCCCTGCAGCAATAATGAAGTATTGTCTCGATTCCGACCTCACGCTGGATATGATGGGCTAGTATTTGCGGACTCATTCTTGCGCTTGCTCTTGGGCCGTCAGGGATGTTCACACAATCTATTTTGTTATCATAAAGTATCTGTGATTTCTCAATAATTGAGCTGTAATCCCATCCTTTTGGTGGTGTCAATTCAACGCTGACTGCAAATTCGCCTGATATGAGTTTTGCGGCAAACAGGGATTTCTCAGAATCCGGAATCATATCCACCTCAGGCAGATCACGGATTCTTCTTTCAGTTACCTGTGTTCTTGCCATTGTACTGAGCCCTTTTGTAGCGCTTCTCATGGCCTTGATATGTTCACCCTTGGTTCCGCAGCATCCACCGATCATTTTTACTCCAAGTTCGACATATCTCTGAGCATAAGTAGAGATATATTCCGGAGAACACAAGTAAATATTTCTTCCCTCGACATTTCTGGGTATCCCAGCGTTCGGTTCAGCGATTACAGGAATTGTGGCTACTTCCATTATCTTTTCAACTGCATTCATAAGAGCATGCGGACCGACACTGCAGTTTACCCCAACACCGTCCACTTCCCAGCCTTCTATTATAGGTATGAAGCCTTCGGCCTCCATCCCTATTAGTGTTTGTCCTTCCTCATTTACGGTTACGAGTGCAATTATAGGTAAATCACTTAGGCTTTTAATAGCATTAACAGCCTGTTCCAACTCGTTGAGATATGTAAAAGTCTCACAAATAATCAGATCAACCTCTCCATCCAGCAGTCCCTGTGCCTGTTCCCTGAAATATTCATAGGCCTCTTCCTGGGGTACGCTTCCGAATGGCCGGACCTTTTTGCCGAGAGGTCCGATATCACCGGCAACATAAATATCGTCACCGGCTGCCTCACGTGCGATTTCGGCAGATCTCCTGTTTATCTCATATATCCTGTCCTCAAGGCCGTATTTGCGTAGCTTCAGCCTGTTTGCACCGAATGAATTTGTAACAATTATGTCTGAACCTGCCTCTATAAAGTCCTTGTGCACTTCCAGAATCATATCAGGATCGCTGAGATTTATCTCATCGAATGCACGGTTAATAAAGACACCTTTATCGTAAAGGTTCGTCCCCATTGCACCGTCAAAAATAATGACAGGTTCTTCTTTTAAAAATTTTCTGAAGTCTTTTCTCATTTTTCTATATGTATTTTATTGATTATAAATCCGTTTTAAGCGATTAAAGATAAAACGAATTTGCTCAAAATGAAAGTGAATTATAACAGTATACCTGAATTTACAAAAGAATCGTCATAATCCTGACTAAAATTAAGTATTTTGCAATGAAAATACCTTGCATCTTTTAAAAATTTTCTTTATCTTCTCTGCTTGGAAAATTATGTTTTAAGAGTGAGACAAAGAAAGAATAAAAGCTGTAATTGGAATTAAGAGTTTAATGTAACGTAAAAATATATTCCGGCGTGTCTGATAATTATGACAGCGGCACGCTTTTTTTAGTCTAAGGGCGATTAGCTCAGGTGGTTAGAGTGCTTGCTTGACATGCAAGAGGTCACTGGTTCAAGTCCAGTATCGCCCACTATTTTTTTGATTAAGTCGAAAGAAAGTTATGAGCCAGGAAGTAGAAGCTATAGAGATGATCGATATCACGCTGCCAGACGGTTCAGTAAAGGAATACCCTCGGGGATCGACGGCGAAAGATGTTGCAGACAGTATCAGTAAAGGACTGGGAAAGGCTGCTCTTGCAGCAAGGTTTGATGATGTTCTTATTGATCTGAACATCGAACTTTCATCAGGAGGCATGCTGGAGATTCTGACTGCTGATTCTGATGAAGGGATAGATATTTTCTGGCATAGTACTGCTCATCTAATGGCCCAGGCAATCAAAAGAATCTGGCCAGATGCCAAGATCGCAATAGGCCCGACTATTGAAACCGGTTTCTATTATGATATTGACCTGGATTATTCGTTATCCCCAGAAGACCTAGAGAAGATAGAAAAGGAGATGAAAAAGATCGTTTCCGAAAATCTCGAGGTTCATGGCAGGGTAGTATCACGTGACGAAGCTATCGACCTTTTTAAAAAAATGGATGAAGATTATAAGGTTGAAATAATTAAGGCATTGGAACCTGATGAAACCGTGAAGGTATACAGTCAGGGCGAGTTTACCGATCTATGCAGAGGCCCACATGTACCGTCAACAGGGAAATTGAAACATTTCAAACTTACAAGTCTTGCAGGTGCATATTGGAGAGGTGATGAGAACAATAAAATGCTTCAGCGTGTTTATGGTGTATCTTATCCTAAGGAAAAACTTCTCAAAGAATACCTGGATTTCCTTGAAGAAGCCAAGAAAAGAGACCACCGCAGGATAGGGAAGCAGCTTGACCTGTTCAGTTTTCAGCCTGAAGGACCTGGATTTGTATTTTGGCATAATAAAGGGATGGTGATCTTTAACGAGGTAGTAAATTATTGGCGTGAACTCCATGAACGCGATGGCTACAACGAGATCAGAACCCCGGTGATCCTGAATGAAGAACTCTGGCATAAAAGTGGGCATTGGGATAATTATAAAGAGAACATGTATTTCACCGAGATCGATAATAACGGATACGCGGTAAAGCCAATGAATTGTCCGGGCGGGGTACTGGTATTCAAGAACAGTATGTGGTCTTACCGTGATCTTCCGGTTAAGTTCGGTGAACTGGGATTGATCCACAGACATGAAAAAAGCGGTGTTCTTCATGGTTTGTTCAGGGTAAGAATGTTTACAATGGATGATGCACATATCTATTGCTTACCTGAACAGACAAAAGAAGAAGTTATTAAAGTAGCAAAGCTGATACTAGAGATATACAATACATTCGGATTTTCAGAAGTTGAAATTGAGCTTTCAACACGGCCTGAGAAATCTATAGGTTCAGAAGAGATTTGGGAGCATTCTGAGAAGGTGCTTGCAGAAGCGCTGGATGAACTCAATATCAAGTACAAGATAAACGAAGGTGACGGAGCTTTTTATGGACCGAAGATAGATTTTCATATTAAGGATGTGATCGGCAGGTCATGGCAGTGTGGAACCGTCCAGGTGGATTTTTCAATGCCAGACCGGTTGGGCGCAACTTATATTAGTAAGGATGGACAGAAAGAAGTTCCCGTCATGATCCACAGAGCGATACTGGGATCTCTTGAGCGATTTATTGGTATATTGATCGAACATTACGGTGGTGATTTCCCGTTATGGCTGGCACCTGTCCAGGTGGTATTAATACCTGTGAGTGAAAAACACCATGCCTTTGCGAGAAATATCTACGATGAGCTAAGATCCGATAAGTTCAGAGTGAAGTTTGACGATAGAAATGAAAAAGTAGGGTATAAGATCCGCGATAATGAATTGCAGAAAATTCCATATATGTGCGTAATAGGAGATAAGGAGGTTGAATCTGACAGCCTGGCAGTCCGAAAGAGAATAAAAGGTGATCTGGGCTCAATGCCGTTCAATGAATTTAAAAAGACAGTTTTTGAGGAAAGGAGGCAAAAGCTATAAAACCTTATCAGAGACGCATTCCTAAGACAAAAAGCAAACTTGCAAGAGTTAATGAAGAAATAAGGGTGCCGAACGTAAGATTGATCGATGAGGAATCGAAACAGGTGGGTATAGTCCCAATAGCAGAAGCAATTGAAAAAGCCGAAACAGCAGGTTTTGACTTGGTTGAAATAGCGCCGAACGCTGATCCGCCTGTTTGTAAGATCATGGATTTCGGCAAATACAAATACGAGATCTCAAAGAAGGAAAAAGACAGTAAGAAGAAGCAACATACAATCACGGTAAAAGAGATCCGGATGAGGCCGAAGATCGATACCAATGACTTCAATACGAAAGTAAGGCACGCTAGAAAATTTTTAGAGCACGGCGACAGAGTAAAAGTTTCGATAATGTTCAGAGGAAGAGAGTTGATGCATAAAGAGTACGGGGTAGAGTTAATGAAGAATTTTATCGAAGCTGTTGAAGATGTTGGAAAGATCGAAACTCCGACAACGAGTGAAGGAAATACAATTGTAACAGTATTCAGTCAAAAATAATAATAGATCAGGAATTAGAAATGCCGAAAATGAAAACAAGACGTGGAGCAGCCAAGCGCTTTAAAGTTACAGCGAGCGGTAAGGTTAAGCGTGAGAAAGGATTTGCAAATCATATCCTTACAAAGAAATCCACGAAACGTAAAAGAAATCTCAGGCAGAGCACCACAGTTGCATCTGTCGATGAGAGTAGAGTAAAAAAGATGATATAACCAGAAGTATTTTTAATTGCTTTAGACAGGAGGAAGCATGCCGCGCGCAAATAATGCTGTCGCTTCGAGAAACCGCAGAAAAAAGATACTCAAGAAAGCAAAAGGGTATCGAGGCGGTAGAAGCAAAT